>JBKPMA010000673.1:0-9021 GCA_046731935.1 Acidobacteriota bacterium | reverse complement strand
CGTACGGCTCATGGACACATTCTAGGTGGTCGGCTCTCGATGAGGCCGCATGGCCGAGGGCCAATCGCCCCTGAGGGCGCTGGGCTCTGGGCGCTGGGCTTCAGGCGCTGAAAAAAAGACGGGCGGATCCAGTTCACACTGGACCCGCCCGTTTCCTACCGAGCCCAGAGCCTGATGCCCTGAGCCTAGAGCCTGTTTTCTACGCGCACCCGCTCGTCGTGCCGCAGTTCGCGCACTTGTAGCAGCTGCCGCTGCGGATCATGATCGAGCCGCAGGTCGAGCACGGCGGCGCGTCCTCCTGGCTCTGAATGGCAGCGCCCGCGAAGCCCGCGCCTTTGGTCGATCGATCAGGCGCAGGAATCACCGGGACGACCGGCGCGTCGTCAGCCACGGCCGGATGATCGTGCGGGTCCGGAATGTTGACGCCGGCATCCCATTGCGCTTCCGGCGACAGGAACTTCGTCGCCATCCAGCGGAAGATGTAGTCCACGATCGATTTCGCGAACCGCACCTCGGCGTTCTTGGTCATGCCGCTCGGCTCGAAGCGCGTGTGGCTGAACTTGTCCACCAGCACCTGAAGCGGCACGCCGTACTGAAGGGCATACGAGATCGCCTGCGCGAAGGCATCGGCGAAGCCCGAGATCGTCGAGCCTTCCTTCGCCATCACGAGGAACAGCTCGCCTGGCTGCCCGTCCTCGAACAGGCCCACCGTGACGTAGCCTTCGTGTCCCGCGATGTCGAACTTGTGCGTGATGGCCCGCCGCTCGTCCGGCAGCCGGCGGCGCACCGGCCGCGACTGCGCTGCGACCGCGGCAGCGACGGTCGCTTGCACCGCGTCGGAGGCTTTGGCGTCCTTCGACGTGTTGAGCGGCTGCGTACGCTTGCTGCCGTCGCGGTAGATCGAGATCGCCTTTGCCCCGAGCTTCCACGACTCGATGTAGGCCTGCATGATCTCGTCGACGGTCGCTTCCTTCGGCACGTTGACGGTCTTGCTGATCGCCCCCGAGATGAACGGCTGCGTGGCGCCCATCATCTTGATGTGGCCCATGTAGTGGATGGAGCGCTGCCCCTTCGCGGCCTTGAACGCGCAATCGAACACCGCGAGGTGCTTCTCCTGCAGATGCGGTGCGCCTTCGATCGTCTCGTTGACATCGATGTACTCGACGATGTCGGCGATCTCGGTGTCGCTGTACCCCAGCTTCTGCAGCGCCATCGGGACCGTCATGTTGACGATCTTCATCAAGCCGCCGCCGACCAGCTTCTTGTACTTCACGAGCGCGATGTCGGGCTCGACGCCGGTCGTGTCGCAATCCATCATGAAGCCGATCGTGCCGGTCGGCGCCAGGACGGTTGCCTGCGCGTTCCGGTAGCCGTGCTCCACACCGAGCTCGACCGCATCGTCCCAGGATTGCTTCGCACCCTGATACAGATCGGCCGGAATGAGACGGGCGTTCACATCGCGCATCGCATCGCGGTGTTTGCGCATGACCCGCAGGAACGGCTCACGGTTGACGGCGTACCCCTTGAACGGACCGCCGTGGTCGCGGGCGACGCGCGCGGATTGTGCGTACGCCTCGCCGGTCATCATGGCCGTAATCGCGGCGGCGTAATCGCGACCGCTCTCGCTGTCGTACGGCAGGCCGCGCGACATCAGCAGCGCGCCGAGGTTCGCATAGCCGAGGCCGAGCGGGCGATACGCGTGGCTGTTCCGCGCGATAGCCGGCGTCGGATAGCTGGAGTTGTCGACCAGGATTTCCTGCGCCGTGATGAAGGTGCGGACCGCGGCCCTGAACGACGGCACGTCGAACTCGCCTTCGTCGTTCACGAACTTCATCAGATTCAGCGATGCGAGGTTGCACGCCGAGTCGTCGAGGAACATGTATTCCGAGCACGGATTGCTCGCGTTGATGCGATCCGTGTTCGGGCACGTGTGCCACTCGTTGACCGTCGTATCGAACTGCATGCCGGGGTCGCCGCACACGTGCGTGCCCTCGGCAATCTGCCGCATCAGCTGCCGCGCCTTGTAGGTGTCCATCACCTCGCCGGTCGTGACGGCGCGCGTCTGCCAGTCCTTGTCATCCAGCACACCGCGCATGAACTCGTCGGTGACGCGGACGCTGTTGTTCGAGTTCTGGAAGAAAACCGAGTTGTACGCCGTCCCCGTGAACGAGCCGTCGTAGCCGGCGTCGATGAGCGCCCACGCCTTGCGTTCTTCTTCCACCTTGCAGTTGATGAACTCGACGACGTCGGGATGATCGGCGTTCAGGATCACCATCTTCGCCGCGCGCCGCGTCTTGCCGCCCGACTTGATGACGCCCGCGAACGCGTCGTACCCCTTCATGAACGAGACAGGCCCCGAGGCGGTCCCACCGCCGGCCAGCAGCTCCTTCGACGACCGGATGGGCGAGAGATTGGTGCCCGTGCCGGAGCCGAACTTGAACAGCATGCCCTCGGTGCGCGCGAGACTCAGGATCGAGTCCATCGTGTCGTTCACCGAGTTGATGAAGCAGGCCGAGCACTGCGGCGCCTTCTCGAAGCCGCAGTTGAACCACACCGGGCTGTTGAACGCGCCCTTCTGATACACCAGCAGGTGCTTCAGATCGGCGCTGAACGCCTGGAGGTCCCCCTCGCTGCGGAAGTACTGCTGCCGGCGCGCCCACTCGGTGATCGTCTCGACGACGCGGCCAATGAGCTGCTTGACCGAGCGCTCGCGCTCGGTCGAGTTCATCTGTCCGCGGAAATATTTCGAGACGACAATGTTGGTGGCCTGCTGCGACCAGAACTTCGGAATCTCGACGTCACGCTGCTCGAACACGACGTGACCGCGTTCGTTGCCGATGACCGCGGCACGCAGTTCCCACTCGACCTCGTCGAACGGATCCACGCCCAGGCGCGAAAAGAATCGTGAAAACTCCAGGCCGGGCGCCGGGCGCGCATCCGGCGCGCTCACGTCGATATCCGGGACCCGCTCGCCGACCGCGACGGTGTCTTGAGCAGCGCGAGTCTGCATGTCGTACCCTCCGATGGCTGGCCCATCTCCCCAGATGGGACGGCCGCACGCCTCTATTGTGGAGTTGCGCGAGTTCAGGCTGTTATTGGGCCCAAGGAGCGTCCGATGGCTTGGAAGCTGGGAGGTTCCAGCCGTGTCGGACTGTCCCGCGCGCCGGTGGGAGACTATGCGCCCGTGTCTCGCATGTGTCAACCACGCACCTACTAGATATTGTGCGTCGGCTTTAGGTCACTCGCAAGATGTCGCTAGTTATGGCCAGAAATTGCCAGGTTTGGCGTAACGCGGCCGCGACGCCAGCGTGACGCGCTTGTGAACAACGGTACAAAGTGATCCCGCAGGCGATCGCCAACCGGCGAAACCGCACGGAAACGGCCTGAAACATCCGTGCGCGCCCAAAAATCCACGAAAACAGGCCTGATTTTGCGAATTTTGACGTCGACCACCTCAGCTGTGAAGCGGTGTGAAAGGGTGCGCAACGCGCACGACCGAGGGGGCTGGGGGCTGGAGAACGCTACCGCTGGCGGAGCAGAGCCGCGATGACAGCGGCCTTGTCGGCAAGGGTCTGCGCGAAGACGAGGTTCTTGTCGCGGATGGCCTGATTCGCGAGCTCGATGAACCGCGTCGCGGTGTCGAACTGCGCCTGCGCGTCGACGGAGAGATTGCGGCGCTCCACCTGACTGAGATCCTCACGCGCCTTGACGAGCTGCTGCTTGACGGCTTGCTCGGCATGTCCCGAGGAGCCAGGTGATGCGAGCTGCAGCGCGGGCGCAGGCGTCGCCTCAGGGGGCGTTTCGGGCACGCTGGGCGGCGACTCCGCAGCAGGCTCGCGCGGCGGGTCGGGACGCGCCTCGCCCCGCGCATTGTCGCGTGTCTCGCTCCGGTGGCGCGGAGCCGGGCGCCCTTCCGTGGCCGGTTCAGCGGCCGTCGGCACGGCGGCTTCGATTCGACCGCCCTCGAGGGGCGGGAGCACGCGGGCCGGCGGAGCCGGCACCGCGAGTGCCGTCGATTCGGGCTCGGTCTGCGCCCGCGCCGACGCACACGCCGAGGCACCAAGTGCAGTCAGGGTCACCACGAGCAGCGCCGGCACCATCGGCAGCGCGCCGCGGGTCACTCGCCTTGTCGCCTCGTTCATCATCCGGTGTCAGTCGTCTCGCCCGGCTGCGTCCACTCAGGCTTGTGGCAGCACGAGACGGAATGTCGTGCCCACGCCCGGCGTAGATTGCACTTCGATGTCACCGTCGTGCAACTGCACAGTACGGTACACCATCGAGAGCCCGATGCCACTCCCCTTTTCCCGGGTCGTGAAGTACAGGTCGAAGATACGCTGCAGGTGCTCCGGTTTGACACCGACCCCGGTGTCTTCGACATGAATCGCCACCCGGCGCGGGCGCGCGGGGCGCACGCGGAACCGGAGCACGCCGTTGCGCGGCGTCGCCTGGCACGCGTTGATCGCCAGGTTGAGCAACGCCTGCCGCAGCATACCGGGATCGCCATTGATGTCGGGCACGCCGGCCGCGCAGTCGGTCTCGATCCGAACGCCTGCTTTGTCTGCCTCGGGCTGCACGACCTGCACGACTTCGTCGACGAGCTCCGCCACTTTGACGGGCTGCAAGCGCAGGTCTTCGGGCCGTGAGAACTTGAGGAAACCCTGCAGGACCTGATCGAGCCGCTTGATCTCGCCCGCAATCACGTTGACGTGCTCGAGCGCGGCGGAGACGTCTGGCGTCGCGACCGAGCCCGAGACCGTGGCGAGCCGCAAAGGCCCGCTCCCGGCGGCGGCGACCGCGCGGGGGCGTGCGGCCCCCGACAGCTTCTGCCGCAGCAACTCGAGATGGATCATCATCGCGTTCAGCGGATTCTTCACTTCGTGCGCGACGCCGGCCGACAGCCGCCCGAGTGCCGTGAGCTTCTGCGAGTAGCGCAGCATGGACTGCACCTCGCTCAGGTACCCCAGATTGCGACCGACGAGCATCACGCCGAGCAGCTTCCTGTCAGTGTCCTGCACCGCATGGGTGAGCAACAGCCACTCGCCGACGGGCCGGCCGGCCGACTCGCCTTCTCCCTCGCGGACGGCCATCGCGACGGGCCCGTGCGACTGACGGGTGGCGATGGTGGTCCGTACCAGATCGCGCCAGGGCGTCGATGGCGGCGTCTGCTGGGTGACCGGCAGCAACGCGCGCATGGTGGGATTGGCGAACAGCAGCTCGCCGCGCGGATCGAAGAGCGCAATGGCGTCCTCGAGCCGCTCCACGACTGATTCGAGACTGGCCTTCTGTCCTGCGAGCTCGGATCGATCCGCCGTGAGTTTCGCGCTGACCGCGCTGAAGAAGGTACCGAGGTCGCCGAACTCGTCCTGCGGCAGATCCAGTGTGATGCCGGTTTCGCCGCGTTGCAGGCGCGACAGTCCGCTCCGGAGCACATGAATGGGCCGTAGATACAGCTGCGCGAGCAGCATCGCCATCAGCGTGGCCGCGCCGATGCCGATGAGCATCGTGCTCATCACGTCATCGAGCTGCTTGCGCAGGTAGTCGCGCACCAGCAGCGTCGAAATGCCGATCTGAATGGTGCCGAACGTCACCCCGTTGTCGAGCGTCAGCGGATAGCTCGATTCAAGCTCCCGGCCAGGATCGACGAGCAGAGCCCATACGAGCTGCGCCTTGTTCAACGCGAGGACGTTGTCGATGGGGATGCGGCGCAGCCGCCGCTCGACCCGGGTCGGGTCAAGGCTCGCCACGATGGAACCGTCAGGCTTCACGACGGCCGCATCGGTGACGTCGTTCGAGTACACCGCGGAATCGAGGATGGTCCTGAGGCCGCCGTCAGCCTGAAGCGCGGTGTACGGATCCGCCGTCTGCTGCGAGACCACGGCGTGCGCGCGCTGGTAAATGGCGTGTCCGAGCAGGTCCGCACGCGCCTTGCTGGCCTCGAGGCTGACCCGGGCCAGCGTGGCCACGTGATACAGGCTCAGCGCGATCACCACGACCCCGACCGTGGATGTCACGCCAAGCACCTGCTTGGTCTTGATCGAGAGGCGCATCAGGATTGACGAGTGACGGTTGACGATCGACGGATGGCGAGACGAATGGCGATCGGACGCGAGGCCGCGCGAGGCCTACTCATCGTTCCGGCCGTCATTCGTCAGTCGTCAATGCACGAATCTCAATTGTGATTCTTCCTCAGTTTGAGCCGATTCAGCTTGTTGTGCAGCGTCTTCAGGCTGATCCCCAGAATCTGCGCCGCGCGCGTCTTGTTGTCGCGCGTATGCTCGAGCGTCATGAGGATGAGCCGCCGCTCCGCTTCCTCGACGGTCGTGCCCGGAGAGATCGCCAGTGACGCCTGCGAGGCCTGCGGCGTATCCACGAGCATCGGCGGCAGATGGCGCGGCTCGATGAACTCGCCATCGCTCAGGATCGTGGCGCGTTCGATCACGTTGCGTAACTCGCGCACGTTGCCCGGCCACTGATAGTTCTCGAGGATGCGCATCGCCTCCTGACTGACCGCCAGCACCGACCGATTGTTCCGCTCGTTGAACTCGTTCAGGAATGCCTGCACCAGCAGCGCGAGATCTTCGCGCCGGTCGCGCAATGGCGGCAGCGAGATCGCGAACACGTTGAGGCGATAGTACAAATCCTCGCGGAGCTTGCCCTTGGCCACGGCATCCGTGGGATCGACGTTGGTGGCCGCGATCACCCTGACATCCACGGGCTGCTCGACACGGCCGCCCAGCCGCCGGAAGCGGCGTTCCTGCAGCACGCGCAGCAGCTTCACCTGCGTCGTCGGCGTCATCTCCGCGATTTCGTCGAGGAAGAGCGTTCCTCGATCCGCCAGCTCGAAGCAGCCGGCACGGCGCTCGAACGCGCCGGTGAACGCGCCCTTCTCGTGCCCGAAGATCTCGCTCTCGAGCAGCGTCTCGGGGATCGCCGCACAGTTGATCGGGACGTACGGCATCGCGCCGCGCGGACTCAATTGATGGATCGTCTGCGCGACGAGTTCCTTGCCCGTACCGCTCTCACCGCTGATCAGCACCGATGCGCTCGTCGGACCCGCCTGTTCGATGACCTGATACACCTTCCGCATCGTCGGGCTGTTGCCGATCATCGCGCCGAAGCTGCCGCGTTCTCGCAGCTGCCGCCGCAGCGCCTTCACTTCACGGAGCGTCTGCTGCCGTTCGACGACCTTCTCGAGCAGGATCTGCAGCCGCTGCGGATCGATGGGTTTGGTGACGTAATCGTACGCGCCGACTTTGATCGCCTCCACGGCGGTTTCAACCGTGCCCTGCCCCGTGAGAATGATCGTCGTGATGTCCTTGTCTTGCTCCTGCAGCGCGCGCAGCAGCGAGAGCCCGTTCATCCCGGGCATCGCAAGGTCACTGATGATGATGGCTGGTCGGAACGTCGTGACTTTGCGCAGCGCGTCTTCGCCATCGGACGCCGAGTCGGCGACGAATCCCCAGTTCCGGACCAGTTCGGTGAGACCCATCCGCGTGGCGGGCTCGTCTTCGACAATCAGGAGACGCTCGCCCAACCCGGGTGTGATTCCGCTATTGGCTTCGGCTTCGGCAATACTATTCATGAGGCTCGCGTCGTTGCACCCGCCGATCTCATGAACGGGCGGGGATGAAAAAACGTCACTGCACGCAGTCTACTCTGTCATTTTTACACGGTAAAGATCCAACTTCTCGGGTCCGCCTACCCACGCAGGCGCGTCAAATACCGAGCAAATGCGGATCGTGCCGGCCGACTACTGGTGCAGCACTTGCACTGAACCGCCCGTTTGCAACCACGTGGCCAGAACGAGGCCACCGGAGCCATTCAATGCGGATTGTCACAATCGCGTTGGCTGGGGCGCTCGTCGCGTCGGCCTGTTCAGGTAACAGCTCGAGCGGCACCGAGCGCTCCGCCACACCGCCTCCCGCGTCGTCGCCCCAAGGTGGGGCACCACCCGCTTCAACGCCGGCGCCGGCAGCGGCTCCGGCTCAAAATGCGCCCGCGAGCACGCCACAGTCCGCTCCCGCCCAGGAGCCGCCTGGGGGCGCTCAGAGCGCGGCACCGGCCGCCACGGCTCCCGCTCGAGCGTCGGGGGCACCCCACACTCCTAAGTCTGGTACGACGCCAGCCAGCCAGAGTCAGCCTGCATCAGCGGTCGCCGCGGCTGTCGAGCCGCCGTCACCACCTGAGCCACCGCCGGCACCTGAGCCGCCCGCTCCGGTCTATAAGGAAGTCACGATTCCGCAAGGCACCACACTGACGCTGCGTCTGGAGACGCCCGTCGCCTCGGATGCGAACCAGGTGGAAGATCCCGTGCGAGCGGCACTTCTTCGCTCGATCACCGTAGACGGGCAGGTCGTCGTGCCCGCGGACACGACGTTCCACGGCACCGTAACCGCAGCGGATCGCGCGGGCAAGGTGAAGGGGCTTGCACGTGTTGCGGTCCGATTCACTCGCTTCTCGTACGAAGACGAGGTCATCAGAATCCACACGTCCTCGTATGCGCGACAGGCGGAGTCGACGAAGAAGAAGGACGCCGCGAAGATCGGCATTGGCGCGGGCGCCGGAGCGCTGATCGGCGGCATCATCGGCGGCGGGAAGGGCGCGGCCGTCGGTGCGGGCGTTGGTGGTGGTGCGGGTACCGGAGCCGTGATGGCGACGCGCGGTGAAGAAGTGCGCCTTGCCGCGGGTTCCGAGATTTCGGTCACGTTGACCGAGCCCATCACGCTGCGGGTGCGTGTGCAGTGAGCGCACCGGGAGGCGCTCCCGAGCCGGAGCCGCAACCAGACCTCGTACCCGTGAGCGTTCCGCTGAAGGAGCGTTCCCGGCTGCTCGCCCTCATCGAAGTGTTGCTCTGCTCGGGCATACCGACGCAGCTGGCGATCGGTCAGACGCTCGCCGTCGCCGGCTTCGCGCCCTTTGGCGCGGACGGACGCCTGCGGACCGGACCGTTTGTCGTCCTCGCCCTCGCCGACTCCATCGTCCTCATCGCGATCATCGCCGTGCTGATGCACGCCCGAGGGG
>JBKPMA010000672.1:0-10396 GCA_046731935.1 Acidobacteriota bacterium | reverse complement strand
CGCCAATCAGACGCTCGAGAATCCGGCGTCCGATTTCCGGATGCGCCATCTCGCGTCCTCGGAAGAACACCGTCGCCTTGACCTTGTCTCCCTCGGCCAAGAAGCGCTCGATGTGCTTCTTCTTGAACTGGTAGTCGTGTTCGTCCACCTTCGGGCGGAACTTGATCTCCTTGACCTCGATAATCTTCTGGTGTTTCTTCGCCTCACGCGCCCGCTTCTGCTCCTGATACTGGTACTTGCCGAAATCCATGATTCGGCAGACCGGAGGAACCGCGGTGGGCGAGATCTCCACCAGGTCGAGACCCTTCTGTCGTGCGATGGCGAGAGCCTGCGGCGGCGGCATGATGCCCAGCTGCGAGCCCGTGTCATCGATCACGCGAATTTCACGCACCCGGATTCGCTCATTCACGCGAACCCGATCGTCACGGCGAGGCGAACGTTCGAAAGCGATACCAGCCTCCTTGGGGAATTGACCACTGACGATTGCAGATTGACGATTGACGAATATGCCGTCGCGTCTGCGTTATCCGATCGTCAGTGAGCGTCCCGACCCTTTCGTTTCACGGCGTCGAGCGCAGCGGCCACGAACGCGCTCACGGCTTGTGCTCCCTGATCGCCGCCCGCCCTCGTGCGCACGGCAACCGTTCCTTCAGCGGCCTCGCGGTCGCCGACGACCAGCATGTATGGAACCTTCTGTAGCTGGGCTTCCCGGATCTTATAACCGATTTTCTCCTGGCGTTCGTCGAGCTCGGCACGTAAGCCCGCCGCCGTCAGTGACGCCAGTACGCCGCGGGAGTAGTCGAGGTGCCGGTCCGCGATGGGCAGCACCCGCGCCTGCAGCGGCGCCAGCCAGAGCGGAAACGCCCCGGCATAGTGCTCGATGATCATCGCGATGAACCGCTCGAAGCTGCCGAAGATGGCCCGATGGATGACCACCGGCCGGTGCTCCGCGTTGTCGGCGCCGACGTACTTCAGATCGAACCGCTCCGGCAGCTGGTAGTCGAGCTGGATTGTCGCGCACTGCCACTTCCGCCCGATCGCGTCCGTGACGTCGAAATCGATCTTCGGTCCGTAGAACGCGCCGTCGCCTTCGTTGAGCGCGTACGCCTGGCCTGCCTGATCCAACGCCTGCTTCAGCGACGCCTCGGCGTGGTCCCACGTCGCCACTTCGCCGAGGAACTCGGCCGGCCGCGTGGACAGCTTGGCGGAGTACTCCAGATCGAAGTCGCCATAGACACGCTGCACCAGCTTCAGTAGCGCCTCCACCTCCGACGCAATCTGGTCCTCCCGCACGAAGCAATGCGCATCGTCCTGCGAGAACTGACGGACGCGTGTCAGTCCCGAGAGCACGCCTGACGCTTCGTTGCGGTGAAGAGGCGTCTGCTCGTGCAGGCGGATGGGCAGATCCCGGTAGCTGCGCATGTGGCTGCCGAAGACCAGCATGTGGCCGGGGCAGTTCATGGCCTTCACGCCCATCTGTTCGTCGCCGGATTCGACGAGGAACATGTTCTGGCGATAGTGCTGCCAGTGTCCCGACGTCTCCCACAGCGCCTTGTTGAAGATGAGCGGCGTCTTCACTTCAACGTAGCCGGCGGGGTAGAGCACCTCGCGCATGTACTCGGCGAGCGTGTGATAGAGACGCGTACCCTTCTCGAGCCAGAACGCGGCGCCTGGCGCCCACGGATGGAACATGAAGAGCTCGAGATCGCGCCCGACCTTGCGGTGATCGCGCTTCTTCGCTTCCTCAATCCGGGCGAGGTACGACTTCAGCTCCTTGTCGCTGAAGAACGCCGTGCCGTAGATCCGCTGCATGGGCGCGTTCTTCGCGTCGCCCTTCCAGTACGCGTTCGATGTCGAGAGCAGCTTGAACGCCTTGAGCTTGCCGCTCGACGGCACGTGGGGACCAACGCAGAAGTCCACGAACGTGTCGCGATCCTTGATCGTGTAGCAGGAGACCTCGGATTGTCCGGCCGTCTTCTCTTCAATCAGCTGGACCTTCAGCGGCTCACCGCGTTGCTTGAAGAAGTCGATCGCTTCCTGGCGCGGCCACATCTGCCGCTCGTAGGGCAGGTTCTGTGACGCCAGGTCTTTCATGCGCGCTTCAATGGCGTCGAGATCCTCCGGCACGAACGGCCGATCGACGATGAAGTCGTAGAAGAATCCCTCGTCGGTCGGAGGCCCGATCCCGCACTGCGCGTGCGGAAAGAGCGCTGTCACGGCCGCGGCGAGCAGATGCGCCGTGCTGTGCCGATAGAGCGACAGCGCTTCGGGCGCCTGCTCGGTAACGATTTTGACGCGCGCATCGGAGGTAAGCGGGAACGTGAGATCGACGAGTCGATCGTCCACCGTCGCCGCGAGCGCTGCGTCGGCGAGCCGAGGCGAAATGGACGCCGCCACTTCACGCACGGGCGTCCCGGCGGGCAGACTCCTGCTGGAGCCGTCCGGCAGTGTTACGGTCACCTGGCTCATCGCACGTTCACGTCGGTCGGGGATCTCAGCGGTCCGCCACAGTGGCGAGTCAGTTCGACGTCAAACACCACATTCGTCCGAGCTGACAGCTGAAAGGCTGGCGAACTGACGATGGTGCAGTAGCTTCGCGAAGGCCGTGATCTCTCGTGCCATGCGCGCACTAGCTTGCCGGCCGTAGCCCTTGGTCTCTCGTGCCATGCGCGCGGTGGCTTGCCAGCCGTAGCGCCTGCAAGTGCCTTTATGACCTGGCGCGAAGGCTGGTAGGCACGGGCGGACTCGAACCGCCGACCTCCTGCGTGTCAAGCAGGCGCTCTAACCATCTGAGCTACGCGCCTAAAGGCTGCCCTCTTCGGGCCTTACGCGAACGGACAGTATACCTGTGCCTCTGGGAAGCCGTCAACGCGAGTGGGGGTGAAGAGAGGTGGGGAACGGTTCGCCACCGCGCCGGCTGGAGCCGGCGCGGACGGCGTCAGTTGGCGCTACTTGACAGCGGTCTTGAGGGCCTTGCCCGCGCTGAAGCGGACGACGCGGCGGGCCTTGATCTTGATGGGCGCACCGGTCTGCGGGTTGCGCGCGGTGCGCGCTTTACGCTGTGACGTCTTGAAGGTACCGAACCCGACGAACGTGATCGAGTCGCCCTTCTTGAGCGCCTTCGTGATGCCGTCGATGAACGAGTCCACAGCAGCCGCGGCGTTCGACTTGCTGAGCTCAACTTCCTTCGCAATCTTCGAGATCAGATCCTGCTTGTTCATGAAACCTCCTGGTCTCACTGCCGCGCGCAGACACGAGATTGAGCGCGCGCGACGACTGGCTGAACCAGCTTCGCGTTATACGGCAGCGGTCAGAGAGTGTCAAGCGGAAAGCGCGATTTTACGCGGGTCTTCGGGCGATCGACCGTGTGCGTCGCGCGTTGCGCGCGACGCATTTTTTACGCGGCTTGCTTCTTCTCGGTGAGGTGGGCGATCGCTTTGTCGAGGATCGCATCGCTCGTCGGCGGCGCAGCGCCGAACTCGACGTCGGGCACGTCGACCGGCACGTCGGGTGCGAGTCCTTTCTCGTGGAGCACGGCGTCTTTCGGCGTCAGATAGCGGGCCGTCGACAGCCACAGCGCGCTGCCATCTGGCAGCTTGACGAGCTCCTGCGTCGCGGCGCGGCCGATGGTGTGCTCGCCGACCAGCGTGGCGCGGCCGTTGCCTGACAGCGCACTCGCAAACAGCTCCGCGGCGCCCGCGGTACCGTTGTCGACCAGCAGCGTCACGGGCAGATCGATCGCACCGTCGCCGCTCTTAGCCTCGACCCGCGTCTTGCCGTCGCGCGTCTCGCGAGTGGCGAGGAGGCCCGTCGGCACGAACAGGCGCGCTGCCGCAATTCCGTCATCGTAGGAGCCTTCGGCGTTGTTCCGCAGGTCGATCAGCAGGTTCGTCGCCCCGCCCTTGCGAGCCGCGGCCACTTCCGCCGTCAACTGCTCGGCGGTGGTGCTCGAGGACACGGGAACGCGCACCAGCCACACGCCGGGCGCCACCTGACGGTGCGACAACGGGGGTGCTGGCGTGTCTTCGCGGACCAATTCGACGACGTGCGGCTCGGTGGCGCTGCCGCGCAGGATCGTCAACGAGACCTTCGTTCCCGGCGCCCCGCGCAGGAGCCGCGAACCGAGCAGCGCTGACATGTCGCGCGTCGGCTTGTCGTCGATCGCACGCACGAAGTCGCCGGGCAGAAGTCCTGCCCGCGCCGCGACCGATCCTTCGCGCGCCGAGATGACGCGCAGGTAATACTGCCGCGTCAGCTCGAGTCCGACGCCGCCCTTCGGCTGCGAATCGGGCCGCATCATCGTCGTCACCTGCGTCGGCGTGAGGTACGCGCTGTCGGGATCCAGCCCTTCGGCGAGTCCCTCCATCGCACCTTTCATGATGCGGTCGCTGTTCACACCCTCGACGTAGTTATTGAGGATGAGCGACACCACGTCTTCGAAGACGCGCAGGTGCTGGTAGCTGTCGTCGCCGCGTGCGGAGGCTTTGCCGAGGAAGCCGCCAATCGCCACCAGCAACACGATCGGCGCCGAAACGAAGAGGACGGCCAGACGGACTCTGCTGTTCATGAGGGCTCTTGCCCCGCTACGGGCGGTCTTTCAGCCATTGTAAGGGATCGACGACGTGACCGTCGACGCGCAGTTCGAAGTAGAGCAGATTCATCCCGGTCGGGGACGTGCCGACGGTTCCGAGGGACCGGCCGCGCTCGATCTGCGCACCTCGGCTCACTCCCACCTCGTCGAGGTACCCATAGAGCGAATATGACTTGTTGCCGTGGTCGAGGATGACGAGGCGTCCGAATCCCTCGAAGGGGCCGGCGAACGCCACCGTGCCGTCGTGCACGGCCATCACAGACGCGCCGACGGGTGCAGCGATCTCAATCCCGTTTTGAGGCGAGGCCGAAGGCGCGGTGCTGTCGGACTGCATCCGGGCCCGTGTGACCACGCGACCGGTGACAGGCCATGAAAGCGTCCCCTGAAACGGCCGCAGCGGCAGCACTGGAGCGTTACCGCCGAGGTCCGAGACGGTCTGCTGAAGGCGGCTCTGCGCCGCCTGGAGCTCGCCGGTCAGCTGCGCGTTCAGATCGCGCCGCTGATCGATCCGCGCGATCAGCGCGGTGCGCTCGCGCACGGCGCGGTCTGCCGCCGCTCGCGCGGTGACTGCCTCGTCGTGCAGCGCGGCAAGCTCCGCCTGCCTGGCCGTGAGATCCTGTTCGACCTGCGCGAGCGACTTCAGCGTGCTCTCGTGGGCTCGCGCGCGCTCGCGGTCCAGCGCGGCGAGGGCACTGACCGTGCGGTACGCGCGCCCGACGTCACGCAAGTCATCGACACCGAGCAGCAGTCGAAGATATCCGCCGCTCCCGAGTTTGTACAACTCGACCAGCCGATTGCGCAGGATGGGTGCTTCCGCCGCGCGCGCCTGTTCGAGCAGCTCACGGTGGCGGACGGTGTCGGCCAGCTCCTGTTCGAGATTCTTGGTTTCGGTTTCGTTCTGCGCCAGGCGTTCGGCTGCCATGGCGCGCTCGACCTCGAGACGCCGGAGGTCGGTCAGCAGCGAGCGCTCGCGCGCGAGCAGGCTGTCGGCTTCCTCTTTGAGTGCCTTCAGGCGCTCCGCGGCACGTTCGGATGCTGCCTGCGTGGACGCCGCAGGGACCTGATCTGGCGCCGCCTGGCGCGCGGCTACGCTCGCCACATCCAGTGCAGCGCTGAGCAGCGCGGCACCGGCCGCAGCGACGCGCAGGTGTTTCATGGGGCGGATGCGCATCCGCGTGCTGAACATTGACAAGCGCGAGTGTAACACTGGGAGATCATCCTGGTCTTCAGTCTGCAGTCTGCAGTCTACGGTCTGCAGCCCCAGACCACAGCGCAGTGCTCTCCGTGAACCGTAGACCGAAGACCGAAGACCGAAGCGGCCGACAGGCGATAATGCCAGTGTGCGTGCAATTGGGTTGGATTTCGGTCTGCGCCGGGTCGGCGTCGCCGTCAGCGATCCCTCTCAAACGCTGGCGCGTCCGCTGCGCACGCTGCAACGAAGTCCCTCGCTTCGTGAGGCGGTCCGGCAGGTGGTCGAAATCGTGCAAGGGATCGCCGCGGAAGACGACGGCGCAGATGTCGTCGTCATCGGGCTGCCGCGCCGGCTGGATGGATCGCCGAACGATCAGACCGCGCAGGTCCAGCAGTTCGCGGACAGCCTTCGAGGGCACCTTTCGATGCCGATCGTGCTGCAGGACGAACGCTTGAGCAGTCATGAGGCGGAAGGGCGACTCGCGGTGAACGAACGCGATTGGCGGGCACGAAAAACAAAGCTGGACGCGGCGGCTGCCGCCGTCATTCTGCAGGACTATCTCGACGGACGTCCGCGCCCGATCCTGCCGGCCGACGAGGAATAGATGCGCCGCCTCGTCGTCGTGATCGTGATCCTGCTCGCCGTGCTCGCTGCGGCGGCCGGAGTGCTCTATTCGCGTGTCGATGCGCCGTTCCGCGGCTACACCGGCGAGGAGCAGTTCATCGAGATCCCGCCCGGCGCGGGCCCGGGCGTGATCGGCCACCGGCTGGTCGATGCGGGTGTCGTACGCGATCGCCTCACCTGGCGGATTGCGCTCTTCCAGAGCGGGTCGGCTCGCGAACTGAAGGCGGGAGAGTACCGGTTCGACGTGCCGCTCTCTCCGCGCCAGGTCATCGCCCGCCTCGTGAAGGGCGACGTGTACCTGCGGCCGATCACATTCCCCGAGGGCCTCACGATTGCGGACATGGCGCAGAGCTTTCAGAACCACGGCTTCGGATCCGCGGCGGATTTTGTTCGTGCCGCGTCCGACGTGTCGCTGGTGAAAGCGATTGATCCAGAGGCTCGCGATCTGGAAGGGTACCTGTTTCCGGACACGTACGGCCTGCCGCGTCACGCATCCGCGGCGCAACTCGTATCGCAGATGGTCGGGCGCTTCAACCAGGTGTTCGGCGGCGACCTGAAGGCGGCCGCAGCTGCGCGCAACCTCAAGGTTCGCGACGTCGTCACGCTGGCGTCGATTGTGGAGAAGGAGACCGCGCGGCCGGAAGAACGTCCGACCGTCGCGGCGGTCTATCTGAACCGGCTACGGATCGGAATGGGGCTGCAGTGCGACCCCACGGTCATCTACGCGCTGCAGAAAGCGGGCCGCTACGACGGCAATCTCACGCGCGAGAGCCTGCAGTTCGACTCGCCCTACAACACTTACCGCTACACGGGCCTGCCTCCGGGTCCGATCGCCGCTCCCGGCCGCGCCTCACTGGAGGCCGCACTCAATCCCGCGTCGGTCGATTATCTCTATTTCGTCAGCCGCAACGACGGGACGCACGTCTTCTCGAAGAGCTACGACGAGCAGCGGAAGAATGTCGAGGCGTTTCAGGGGGCAGGACGACGAGAGCACCGCTAGGCCGGGGTGCATTGGACGACGGGGCGAATGACCCCGGCCCCACATCCTGGGTCGGGTCGGACGACGGGGCGAATGACCCCGGCCCCACATCGGATTGAGAGTTGATCTATCTCTCGCCCCAGTGCAGCTTCTGTCTGAGCGTGTCGTAGTAGCTGCGGCCAGGGGCGCCGACGAGCCGGAGCGTGCGCTCAGCGCGCGTGACGATGACTTCGTCGCCATGGGTGAAGGCGAAGCCGCGCTGTCCGTCGAGCGTGACGAACATCTCGTCCGGACTCGATTCAGCCGCGGGACGCACGCTGATGAGCGAGCTGCCTGGCAGGACGATCGGGCGGTTGCCGAGCGAGTGTGGCGCGATGGGTGTGAGCAACAGGGCTTCGACGCTCGGATGGACGATCGGACCACCAGCGGCGAGGTTGTACGCTGTCGATCCCGTCGGGCTCCCGAGGATCAATCCATCCGCCTTGACGTCCGACACGAACGCGCCGTCCACATAGACCGACAGATAGATCAACCTGGATATCGCGCCCTTCGTCACCACGACGTCGTTCAGGACGATGTGGTCCACGTACGGAGAGCCACCGCGTAATGCCCGCGCCCGCAGCATGACGCGCGTGTAGAGCGGCGCCTGACCGTTCAGCGCGAGCTCGAGCGTCTGCATCAAATCGGGCAGCTGGATCTCGGTCAGGAATCCGAGCCTGCCGAAATTGACGCCAAGAATCGGGACGTCAACGCTCGCGTCGCCCAGACGATCAGCGACGGCCAGCAGCGTCCCATCGCCGCCGAGGACGAGAATCAGGTCCACCTGTCCGGCAATCGCATCCCGCGTCGTGACCGTATACGGCGAGTGGGTGGTGACGATCTGCGCGGTGTCCTCCTCGAGCACGACCGAGACGCCGCGCGTGTGCAGCCACTCGATCGCCGAGTTCAGGTGCGGGACGGCCGCGGTCAAGCCCTGCTTGACGACGATCCCGACGCGGCTCAGCACCGCTGATGCTCCTTGAGATGCAGGAGGAATTCCTGGTTGCCCGAAGCGCCGGTGATGGGTGACGGAGTCATGCCGTGGGTGGCCAATCCTACTCCAGCGGCCGCGGCCGACACATCAGCCACCACGCGAGTGTGGACGTCGGGATCGTCCACGATGCCGCCGCGTCCGACGTCCGCGCGGCCGGCTTCGAACTGTGGCTTCACGAGAGCCACGACATCCGCACCGGGTCGGAGGAGCGGCGGAACTGCGGGCAGGATCAGACGTAGGGAAATGAACGATACGTCGATTGTCACGACATCCACAGGCCCCGGCAGCTGATCCAGAGCGAGATGGCGTGCGTTGACGCCTTCGAGCACGAGCACTCGTGGATCGTTCCTCAGCTTCCAGTCGATCTGTCCGTGGCCCACGTCGAGGGCAACGACATGCCGTGCACCGCGCTGCAGCAGGACGTCGGTGAAGCCTCCAGTGGACGCGCCAATGTCGAGTGCATCACGGCCCGTGACGTCGATCGCAAACCGGTCGAGGGCGTGCGCGAGCTTCACGCCGCCGCGGCCAACGTACGGATGATCGACGCCGAGTACCTCGATTTCGATATCGGCCGCGACAGAGGTGCCGGGCTTCGGCGACTGAATGCCTGCGGGGCGAATCTGGCCGGCGAGAATGAGGGCCTGCGCCCGTTCGCGCGATGGTGCCAGGCCACGCTCGACGAGCAGCGTGTCGAGCCGCACCCGCGTCTTCACTGCTGTCTCTCGACCACCCATGCGGCGAGGCCGAGCAGATAGTCGGTCGGCACTCCTGCGCCGCGAAGGGACGCCTCGGCTCTGGCAATGGCCTCTTTTGCCAGCGCTCGCGATCCGTCGAGCCCCACGAGGCTCGGATAGGTCACTTTGCCGGCCGCCGCATCCTTGCCAGCGGTCTTGCCCAGCGCTGCCGCCGTCCCCTCCACATCCAGCACATCGTCCACGATCTGGAACGCGAGTCCGAGGTCTGCGGCAAACGCGTCTACCGCTCGGAGCGTCTCGTCGGATCCGCCGGCCATGATCGCGCCCACGACGACTGCGGCACGGATGAGAGCGCCAGTCTTGCGGGCGTGCAGGTCGCGGAGTCGATCGAGATCGGGCGAGGCGACCGGCGGCGCCTGCGGACCACCCTGTCCGGACCAATGAAGATCGATGGCCTGCCCGCCCACCATACCTTCCGCGCCCGCTGCCGCTGCGAGTGTCGCCACGACCCGCAGCTTTCGCTGCGCGAGGCGACCATCAGGATCCTCGGGAGCGCGCGCGATGATGCCGAAGGCCTCGGTCAGGAGTCCGTCGCCGCCGAGAATAGCCATGGCTTCGCCGTGAACGACGTGCAAGGTCGGCTGACCGCGCCGGAGCGTGTCGTTGTCCATCGCCGGCAGATCGTCGTGCACGAGGGAATAGGTGTGAACGAGCTCCAGGGCGCACGCCGCCGGCATCGCAAGGCGCAGTGCGTTTGAGGGATTGACAGGTCTGGCGACGCTGCCCACCGCTTCGGCCGTGGCCAGCGTGAGCAGCGGACGCAGCCGCTTGCCGCCGGCGCGCACGCTATATCGCATCGCGTCGGCGATGAGGCCGGGAGCCGCTGGAGCGCGCGGCAGAAATGCGTCGAGCGATGCCTCGATTTCCGCGCGCCGCTCCTCGACCCAGGCGGAGAGTGGCAGCCGGCCGTCAGTGACGGTCACCCCCGGCCTCGTCCCCGGCCGGTGTCGGAGTCGTCGGCCCCGAGTCCGGCGGGCGCCGGCTTCAGCTCTCCACGTTCGTTGAGGATCTCAATCCGCCGCTCGACGTCCTCGAGTCTCGTGTGGCAGAAACGCGAGAGCTGAACGCCTCGTTCGTAGAGCGCCAGCGACGACTCGAGCGTCAGGTCGCCGTCCTCGAGCTTCTTGACGATCGTTTCGAGCTCGGCGATCGCCGCTTCGAAATCCTTGATGGAGAGTTCTTCGGCCATGGCGTTAACGGGCAGGCTCGGTGCGCAGCACCG
>JBKPMA010000671.1:0-5048 GCA_046731935.1 Acidobacteriota bacterium | reverse complement strand
CCAATGTCGGATGGCGGGTAGACGGACGCGAGCTCGCAGTCGCGCTGGGCCTCAGCCGCGTACGGCTGTTCAACGACCTCGTCGCCATCGCGCACTCGGTGCCCGTGCTCGACAGCAGCGAGCTGCACGTGCTGCAGGCCGGAGAGCCGAACCTGAGCGGAAATGCCGCGCTGCTCGCCGCGGGCACGGGCATGGGGCAGTCGTTCCTGTTCAACGACGGACACCGGCTCGTCCCGGCGCCCTCCGAGGCCGGCCACGCGGACTTCGCCGCGCGCACGCCACGTGAGCTCCGCCTGGCCGAGTGGCTCACAGCGAAGTACGGACGCGCCGAAGTCGAGCAGGTCGTGTCGGGACTCGGCCTTCGCAACCTGTATCACTTCTCTCACCCCTCACCGTGCGTGGATCTCGAGACGACGCCGGATCTGGCCGCGGTGGTGACGACGAAGGGCATGGCCGGCACGTGCGCGCACTGCCGCGAAGCGCTCGATATCTTCGTCGAAGCGTACGGTGCCGAAGCCGGAAACCTCGCGCTGCGCGCCGTGGCCACGCGAGGCATCTACATCGGCGGTGGCATCGCGCCCAAGATCCTCCCGGCGCTCTCGGAACCGCACTTCCTCGCCGCCTTCAGAGCGAAGTCGCCCATGAACGATCTCGTGGATAACGCGCCCGTCAAAGTGATTTTGAATCCGCAGGCTGGACTGCTGGGCGCGGCGACGGCCGCAAACGCGACGGTCCACTACTAGATTTGGACGGGTTAGCGCTTGATGTGGGGCCGGGGTCATCCAGACCCGTCGTCGAATGCACCCCGGCCTGTCTAGGGTCGGAGGGCGGACTCCGGCACGTGGTGGGATTCGAAGCGTCCCGCTTCGGCCATCGTCTTTTCGATGCCTTCGATGTCGATTGGTACGAAGGACGACAGGTTCTCGTAGCCGGTGGGTGTCACGACGATCACGTCCTCGAGCCGGACGTAGATACGTTCTTCGGGCACGACCAGCTGCGGTTCGATTGTGAACACCATTCCGGGTGTCAGCGTGTCGAAGTCCGTCGATACGTCGTGCACTTCCATCCCGACGAAGTGACCGAGGCGGTTCCGCGTGTTGTGCCGGAACCCGTCTACGAATCGTTCCGCGGCGGCGCGATACGCGGGTTGACTGAACGAAGTAGACGACACGATGCGATCCATCACCGGAACGACCTGGCTCATGATCGCCGACGGCGCCGCGCCAGGCCTGATACCGGCCATCAACGCCGAGTAGAGCTTGACGTACGTGCCATAGAGCTCTCGCTGGGCCGGAGAGAAGCGGCCGTTGGCAGGAAACATCCTCGTCACGTCTGACGAGTAGTAGTCGATGTCGGGCGCGTAATCGAAGAGCACGAGATCGCCGTCCTTCAACTCGTCGGTCCCGGCGTGATAGTGGGGATAGATCGCGTTCGCTCCGGTGGCGACCAGCCCGAAATACGCAATCCCCTGCGCGGCGTGAGCCTTGAAGACCCAATCCCCGATTGCTTCTATCTCGTGCTCGTGCATCCCAGGGGAGGCGGAACGCATCGCCTCTGCCATCGCAAGCCCAGCGACGCGCGTGGACTCGCGAATCGCAGCGATCTCGCGCGCGGTCTTGGTGACCCGCAGCTTGTCCAGAATCGGATCGAGATCGCGAATGCTCGCGGCGGGTGCGGCCACGGCGAGCTTCTGCCGGAATCCGGCCTCACGCGACGGCTGCTCGTCCCACGGATCGGCGGCCGCGGCAGCCCCGTGCCGCTGGACGGCGTCGGGTGTCACCGCCGCGACCGACTCACCCCGAAACGGGGTGTAGACCGTGCGTCCGGCCCCAACCAATGCGGTGAATGTCTCGCGAAATGCGTCGCGCGGCCGGATGTCAGCGATTCCTGTCAGCCGCTCTGCGTCTTTGCCGGCAACGAGCACTGGACCTTCCGCCCGGACCATCGCATCGTTCGCCGGCGCGAGGAACAGCGTCGTCGTCTTGGTACGGCCGTCCAGCAGAACGAGCGCGCGCGGTGCCTCGACTCCGGTCAGGTAGAAGAAGTGATTGTTCTGACGGAATCTCAGGTAGGACGACAGCTCCGGCGCACCCTGGAGGACCGCCACGGCGTCTCCGATGGCGTCGAAGACGCGGGCACGATGGTCTGCAAATTCTGCTGGCGGGAACGCCGTCGTGAACAATGGCCGAGAGGCGCCGAGCGGCGCGGTCAACATCACGATCGCGGCCAACAACGAGAAACGGATTGGCAGGCGCATCTTGAGCGTCATTTCCAGGCGCTCGTCCATGCATTCAGCAGGGCCGACGCCGAAGGGAATCGTTTGTCGGGATCCACACGCAGGCACGTCGCAATGCAATCACTGACCCGTGCCGGCAGATCAACCCGACGGGATTGCGCTGGCGGAACAGCGTCCGCCATCATCGAGCCAATCAGCTCGGGCAGCGATTTCGCCTCAAATGGAGGCTGGCCTGTCGCCATTTCGAAGGCGAGTGCGCCAATCGTAAAGAAGTCGGCTGCCGACGTGGCCGGCCTGCCCGTCAACACTTCAGGCGCGACGTACGGCAGCTCGGTTCCCGCGATCGCGCCGCCGCGGAGGGCGCCTTCATCCAGGGTGCGCAGCAGGTCGTGCAGGCTTGCGATGCCCGCCGATGAAATCGCCACGCGCTCGGGCCCTTCGTCGTCTTCGCGCACCAGGCGCACGATACCCGGATGAAGTCCGCAGATGAGCCCACGCCGCCGGTGAATTGCGGCAGTCGCGTCGGCGAGCTCGCCCACAAACGTCTCGACGTCAGACAGCGGGAGCGGGCCAATCGTACGCAACCGTTCGGCCAGGCTGGTGCCCTGCAGCAAGTCGGTCACCACGTACATGACGTCGCCGCTCTCGCCGAAGTCGCGCACGTTGACGATGTTGGGGTGTGAGACCTGCAGCGCGCGCGCTTCGCTCAGGAAGCGCTGTCTGACAGCTTCCTTGTCCACACCGGACGCGGCGCGAAACATGCGGATCGCCACTGGATGGCCCAGCGCACGGTGCATCCCACGATGAATCGCGCTGCCGAATCGTCCGCGGCCGATCATCTCGCCGAGCTCGTACGTCCCGAGCAGTCCGCTGGCGGTTGATGCCGTCACCACGGACGTTGCCGCATCCGCCGGCGCCAGCGCTCGGCTGAACGCTGCGACGCTCGGCCATCGATCGTCGGGTTTCTTGGCCAGCGCCCGCATGACCGCGCGTGTCACGGTCGGCGGCAGATCGGGTCGCAATCCGGAAAGATCCGGCGGCTGCTCGTGAAGGTGCTGATCGAGCAGGCCCATCATCGTGTCGGCCAGGAATGGGCGGCGTCCAGCCAGCATCTCGAACGCAATCACACCGAGCGCGTAGAGATCGCTCCTGCCATCGACTGGCTGCTCTGACAACTGCTCTGGCGATGCGTATGCCGCAGTCCCCAGGAACTGATGTGCGCTCGTCAGTTTCGTTCGATCGGGATCGACGATGGTCACGATCCCGAAGTCAATCACCTTCCAGACGATGTCGCCGTTCTCATAGCGGTGGCTGGCAACATTCCCTGGCTTCAGATCGCGGTGCACGATGCTCCGCTCGTGCGCCAACTGCAGGGCACTGCAGATCGGACGGAAGATCTGTTGAAAGTCCAGGAGGTCGAACTTGCCACGAGCACCCAGCTCCTCTCTGAGGCTGGGCCCGTTCAGATACTCCATGACCAGGTACGGCTGACCCTCCGCACCGATGTCGAAATCCAGGATGGCGACGATGTTGGGATGACGAAGGGCCGCGATTGCCCGGCTTTCGCGCAGGAACCGTTCGCCCACGACGTTCCGTTCGTCGTCGGCGGGACGAATGACTTTGATGGCGACTTCGTCGCCGAGCAGGAGGCGCTTTGCGCGAAAGACCTCGCCCATGCCGCCGGTACCCAGACGGCCGAGCACCTGGTAGCGGCCGCCGAGGACTGCCCCGACTTCGAGCATATGGTCGGATTCTATACCGAGGCCCGAGGGCGTGAGGGTCGAGCAAGACGGACACGCTCATTCGGGCAGCGTCGCCTCGATCCGCCGGGGATCGAGGCGCCACACGTTGCCTTGCTTGAGATTGGTGAGCCAGACCGAACCCAGGCCGACGCGAATGGCATCGCCGCCAGGGCCGAAGAACTGCTGGGCGACTTTGTTGGTGGCTGGGTCAATGCGCGTGATCGGGAAGTCGAAGAGAGTGACCCAGACCGATCCCTCACCAACCGCGATCTCGCCGCCACGCCCTGACAGACCGGCCTGGATGGTCGCGACCACCTTGTTGGTGGCGATATCGACGCGCGAAATCGAGCCATCGCCCTGATTGAGCGTCCAGACGGCGCCCTCACCGACGGCGAGAAAGCGGGGCGTCGGGCCTACCGGAATGGTGTGCTCGACGACATTCGTGAAGGCGTTGACGCGCGTCACGACGTTCTTCTCGCTGCTGGTGACCCACACCGCCCCTTCGCCGAACGCGACGCCGAACGAGCCGGGCGCAACTGAGATCTCGGCGACGACCCGATTCGTCGCTGGATCGAAGCGCGCGAGTGTGCCCTTGGTGTCCGTCATCAACCAGACGCTGCCGGCTCCGGTCGCGATACCGCCTTCGCTGTCGCCAATCGTTGTCGGCAGTGTCGCCGCCACTTTCCCGGTCTTCAGATCGACACGAGACATCGTCGACTCACCGCAGTTGGGCACCCAGAGAGTGCCGAAGCCAGCGGCGAGTCCGGAGCATGGGGCCTTGCCAACACTGATCGGACCGACAACGGCGTTCGCACGCGGATCGATGCGCGTCACCGAGTTCTCAGGCTCGTTCGACACCCACACGTCCTCGTCGATGGCCAGCCAGTCGGGCGCGCCGGGCACCGCAAAGACCTGATCGGGTTTGAGACGGTCCATCGGGATGCGAACGGACGGATCTTTCACGCCCGGACGCTTCTGAGCCGCCGCGCCCTGGCTCGAGGCGCGGGACCATTCAGCTGGCCATGAGGCCAGAATCGCGAAAACCAGGGCCAAACTGACAAGCCCACGTG
>JBKPMA010000670.1:0-13426 GCA_046731935.1 Acidobacteriota bacterium | reverse complement strand
GTGTCGGACCCGCGTACGTCCTCCATCAGAAATACGTGCGGCGACAATGCCACTTCGACCGGGTATTCCAAAGGGACGCAGCAATCAAGGTCCGCCGGAATTCCGGCCTTGAGGTACTGCATATGGGCGAAGCCGACGACGCCTCCTTGCGCCTGCACCCAGTCGATGATCGGATGCGTGGTTTCGTCGTAGATCTGATGGCCGCTCTGGAGCCCGAGCGCGATGAGATGACCTCCGAGAGCCTTCTGCTCGTACGTCACTCCTTTCGGATCGAAATGCCATTCGGCGTCCCAGTGCATTAACCGGCCGGGCGTCGAATTCTCGTGGTCCTTCCCGGTTATGAGCGTCAGGTCGTCGGCTGCGTTCCTGATCTCGCCGTTCCCAATGTCGCCGAGCACCGAGATGACGTCGAGATCGTTCGGCTCCATCATCGACAGCAACTCCGCCGGCGACAACATCGTCTTGGCGTCATCTCTGGCGCAGAGCATGCCTCGGTGCACGTGTGCATCCCCCGCAAACCAGTCAGTCGGCTCCGGCCTTGCGCGAACGGAAGTCCGTCGCCCCGCCGATGACGGGATCGGGTGGTTGCAGCCGAGCGCAAGCAGGATCGAGATCTGCGCGAGCAGCAACGCACCGGCGTGCGCGCGAGTGATCGGCTTCATGTCGGGCCCCGCAGGCGCCGTGTCGGCGCCCTGCGGCGGGTGGGAGTATACGCCGCTCGCCGATGACAGGTTTGCGGGTGCACTTACAGGAGTGTCGTGCTGCTCGCAGTCCCGAGGCGGGCTGAGGGCCGCAACCCCTTTGCACACTTCCTCGACTCGAACGGCATTCTGTGTGCACGAGACACATCTCTCCACACACTGAGTGCTCGAAACCGAGGAGGGTGCCGTGCGTCGCTCCTGGTTGGGTGTTGCGGTCGTGGCCGGCAGCATCGCTGCGGCATTGGCGTTCGCGCCGGCGGTAGCGGGCCAGCGTGCGTCCAGGCTCGAACGCCAGATGGTGAACGGCCGCGAGGTCGTCGCTGGCGAAGTGCTCGTGAAGTTCAGGGAGGGCGCGAGGCCGGCGTCGCCGCCGATCGCGACGGACCTCGATGCCCAGTCGATACGTCCACTGGGCCGCCATGGAGCGTTTCGTCTGAAGTCGCGGTCGCTCAGTGCGGAGTCGCTCCTGCGGCGGCTGAAAGGCCGCCTCGACGTCGTCTACGCCGAGCCCAACTTCATCGTCCATGCGATCGAGGAGCCCAACGATCCGCGATTCGATCAGTTGTGGGCACTCCAGAACCTCGGGCAGGCGATCAACGGTGTGCCCGGCACGGCAGGAGCCGACATCCACGCAGCAGCGGCCTGGGATCTCACACTGGGCTCGACCGCAAGCGTCGTCGCCATCATCGACACGGGCATCGATTACACCCACCAGGATCTCGCACCGAACGTCTGGTCGGCACCCTCCGGCTACACCGTGAACATCGACGGCACGGCGATCACCTGTGCCGCCGGCACGCACGGGTTCAATGCGATCACTCGCACGTGCGATCCGATGGATGACCACGATCACGGGACTCATGTCTCCGGCACCATCGGAGCCGCCGGCAACAACGCGTTGGGCGTCGTGGGCGTCAACTGGACGACGCAGTTGATGGGAATCAAATTCCTCGATGCGAACGGGAGCGGCACCACGGCCGACGCGATTGCCGCCGTGGAGTACGCCATCGCCGTAAAGCAGGCCTTTGCAGCCGTCGGCGGTGCGAACATCCGTGTGTTGTCGAACAGCTGGGGCGGACCAGATTTCTCCCAGGCGCTGCTCGATGAAGTGAATGCCGCGAATGCCGAAGACATGCTGGTCGTCGCCGGCGCTGGTAACGACAGCTTCGACAACGACCTGTTGCCGTTCTACCCGGCCAGCTTCGACGCACCCAACGTCGTCTCGGTCGCGGCGACGACGCGTGACGACGGCCTGGCGTGGTTCTCGAACTACGGCGCGGGCACGGTGCACATCGGCGCGCCAGGGGAAGACATCCTGTCGACGACCATCGGAAACACGTATACCTTCATGAGCGGCACGTCGATGGCGACGCCCCATGTATCCGGGGCGGCGGCACTCGTGCTCTCGCGGTGCGATCTCGATACGGCTGCGTTGAAAGACACTCTGCTTGGCTCGGTGGACCCCCGCCCCGAGCTCTCAGGCACCACGACCAGCGGCGGTCGCCTGGACGTCAACAACGCGCTGCACGCGTGCACGGCACCGCCGGATCGGCCGACGGCTCTCACCGCCCGCGGGTCAGCCACGAAAGTAACGCTCGCCTGGGCAGCCGCCCTCGGCGCGCTCCGCTACAACGTCAAGCGCAGCGAGACGGCTGGTGGTCCCTACGCGGTCGTTGCTTCCGGTGTGGCGAAACCTGGCTACGCCGACATCAGCGTCGTGAATGGCACGACGTACTACTACGTCGTCTCGTCGGTGAATGCGCTCGGTGAGAGCGCGGATTCCGATGAAGCCTCGGCCACTCCGTTCATCCAGCCCGATGTCGTCGTGTCGTCCCTCGTTGCGCCCGTATCCGTCGGGGCGGGCACAACGGTCGCTATCACCGTGACGACGAAGAATCTGGCGACCGGGGGTGCCGACCCGTCTACGACGCGTCTCTATCTGTCGGACGACGCGGTGCTCAGCCCGTCGGATCTGCTGCTTGGCGGGGAGCAAGCCGTCCCTGCACTGGCCGCGGGCGCATCGAGCACACAGACGCTGTCCGTCGACATTCCAGCAACGGTCACCGCCGGTACGCACGTTCTCATCGCCAAGGCCGATGCCGCCGGCGTGCTCACCGAGAGCAACGAGGCCAACAACACGACGACGCGCACGCTGGTTGTGGGGCCGGACCTCATGATCTTCACGCTGACGGCCCCGGCCGCAGGCGCGGCGGGCAGCGCGGTCGCGGTCAGCGACACCGTCAAGAATCAGGGCGCTGGTCAGGCCGCCGCTTCTCGCACGCGCTTCTATTTCTCGACCAACTCGGTACTCGACGCGGCTGACGTGCTGCTCCCCGACAGCCGTGCCGTGCCGGTTCTCGCCGCAGGCGCGACGAACACTGGCACGACAAACGTCATCATTCCGCCGTCCGCAAATGCCGGCACGTATTTCATTATCGGTAAGGCGGATGGCGACGATGCGATCGCGGAGACGAGCGAAACCAACAACACGTCCGCGCGCTCGATTCAGATCGGCGCCGACCTGCTGGTCTCCGCGTTGACGGTTCCTGGAAACGGTGGCGCCGACTCGACGATCGTCGTGAGCGACACCACGAAGAATCAGGGCGGCGCCGGCGCCGGGGCGTCGATCACGCGGTTCTACCTGTCAGCGAATGGTGTGTTCGATACGGGCGACGTGCTGCTGGGGCGACGCGACGTGCTGCCGCTCGCCGCTGGCGCCAGCAGCGTGGCATCGACGACGCTCGCGATTCCACCCGGGACGGCATCCGGCGCGTACTACGTGCTCGCGAGGGCGGACGGCGACAGCACCGTGCCCGAGACCTCCGAGACGAACAACACGACGCCAGGCGCCATTCAGATCGGCAGCGATCTCGTCGTCTCGGCGATGACGGCTCCAGCCAAGAGCGGCGCCGGCATGACGATCGCTGTCTCCGATACCGTCGCCAACCAGGGTGGCGGCTCTGCATCTCCGTCCGCGACGAGGTTCTATCTGTCGGTCAACTCGACGCTGGAGGCCGGCGATCTGCTGCTCGCAGGCGCGCACCAGGTGCCGGACCTTGCGGTAGGTGCGTCCTCCACCGCCACGACATCGGTTGTGATTCCGCCGACCGCACCGGGCGCGTACTACATCATTGCCAAGGCCGACGCCGACAACGTGGTCATCGAGGGCCGCGAGACGAACAACACGCAGGCGCGCGCTATTCAGATCGGCGGCGACCTGATCGTGTCCGCGGTCACGGCGCCCTCGAAGGCTGGCGCCGACGCACCCTTTGCCGTTGCCGATACGACCATGAATCAGGGCGGCGGACCCGTCGGGCCGACGGTCACCAGGATCTACCTGTCGGCGAACACCGTGCTGGATGCGAGCGACACGCTCGTCGGGAGCCGCGTCATTCCGGATCTCGCGGCCGGTGCGATGAATGCGGGTACGACGATGGTCACCATCCCGCCGGGCATGCCGGCGGGTCAGTACTATCTGATTGTCACGGCGGACGCTGACGGAGTCGCAGCGGAAGCGCTCGAAACGAACAATGCGTTCGCGCGAGCCATTCCTCTGGGCAGTGATCTGTATCTGCCGGCTCTCTCGGTGCCGTTTACCGGCGGCGCCGGCACCGCCATCGTTGTCAACGAGACAACCGCCAATCTGGGTGGCGGCGCATCGCCCGCGTCGGTCACGAGGTTCTACCTGTCGGCCAACTCAACGCTGGATGCGGGTGATGTGCGCTTGCCTGAAAGCCGGGCTGTGCCGGCCCTTCCGGCCGGTGCGTCCAGCGGAGGTGCGACGAGCGTGACGATTCCTGCGGGTACCGCGGCAGGCGCGTACTTCCTCTTCGCCAGAGCCGACGACGACGGCGTGGTGAGCGAGACCAATGAGACGAACAACACGTCGTCTGCCCGGGTCACGATTGGCCCAGACCTCAGCCTCCCCACGCTCTCGACCTCGGCTTCGAGTGTCGCGGCCGGAGCGACCATCGTCATCACCGACACGGTGGCAAATGTCGGTGCTGGTGCGGCAGGTCCCTCCGTGACGCGCTTCTATCTCTCGACAAATGCCGTGTTCGACGCGGGGGATCTGCTCCTCGCGCCTGCGCGGTCCGTACCCGCGATCGCGGGCGGAACATCGAGCGTGGGATCGACCTCAATCACGATTCCGCCGGCAACAGCCCCGGGCACGTTCTACTTGTTCGCCAAGGCTGACGGTGAGGCAGCCGTCGAGGAGAGCGTTGAAACGAACAACGTGTCTGCCGCGCGATTTCTTCAAGTCACGCACGCGCCCTGAGACTGCAGAGGCGCTCTCGTCTGCGTAGCGGTATCCTTCTGAGGTGCGATCGGTTCTGGCGTTATTCCTCTGCGCACTCGGAGTTGGCGTTCTCACGATGGAGGCTGCAACGGATTCGGTGGTCCGTGTACTCATCGTGGACGGCGTCAGCAATCATGACTGGAAGCTGACGACTGCGCTCATCCGAGGGATTCTCGAGCCTACGGGCAACTTTGCTGTCACTGTGTCCACGACACCCTCGACGAAGGATTCGGCCGACTGGGATGCCTGGCGGCCTCGCTTCACCGACTACGACGTCGTGATCCAGACATACAACGATCTCGGCGGCGGGCCGAAATGGCCGAAGGCCGTTCAAGATGACTTCGAAGCCTTCGTCAGAAATGGCGGAGGCGTATACGTGTGGCACGGTGGGAACAACGCGTTCAGCGACTGGCCCGCGTACAACGACATGATCGGGCTCGGCTGGCGTGAGAGCAGCTTCGGATGGGCGCTGTCAGTGAACGAGCAGGGGCGTATCACGCGCATCGCGCCTGGCGACGGGCCTGGCACCGGCCACGGCAAGCGTGTCGATACGCTTGTGAAGCGGATCGGCGATCACCCGATCCATGCGGGCCTCCCTCGCGCCTGGATGACGCCTGATATCGAGGTTTACCACTACGCGCGCGGACCCGCTGCGCGCATCGAGGTCCTTTCCTACGGATTCGATCCGGACACGACGATGAACTGGCCCCTCGAATGGACGACGAGGTACGGTAAGGGACGCGTCTATACGTCGACGTTCGGCCACGTGTGGGCCGGCGACACGCAGCCCGCCAGGATGCGGTGTGCGGGCGTGCAGACGATCCTGATGCGGGCACTGCAGTGGCTCGCCGGCCGCTCCGTCACCATACCCGTGCCGCCGGATTTTCCGACGGCTGATCGGGTTTCTGTTCGAGGCGAGATCCGATTCAACCGGTGACACTCGTCGCCGGAGAGCGCGCGCCGGTTTTTCGTCTCCCGCTCCGTCGAGATCCCGTCAGCATCGGCACTGTGGCGGCGCCCTGTGCGCCGGCGTCGTCCGCCTGTGACAGAATCACAGATGACCGCGTCCCGTCGCGGACCGCGGCGGCAGGGAGCACGTGCCATGCTCAACATCGCGCTGTTCGGCCCACCCGGGGCCGGCAAGGGCACGCAGTCCGAGTTCCTGATCAAGAAGTACAACCTGTTCTACATCTCGACCGGTGGCCTGCTCCGCAAGGAGATCGCCAACGGTACACGACTCGGCTTCGAAGCCCAAAGCATCATCGCCGCCGGCGGTCTCGTCTCCGACGAAATCATCGTCCAGATCATCGAGAACACCATCACCGGCAATCCCACGGCGCACGGGTTTCTTTTCGACGGATTCCCCCGCACGTACGTGCAGGCCTACATCCTCGAAGGACTGATGCTGAAGCTCAATACGTCGCTGACGTGTCTCATCAGCCTCGACGTTCCGGAAGAGGAATCGGTGTGCCGCCTGCTGCGCCGCGGCGCAACATCAGGGCGCAGCGACGACAGCGACGCGGTCATCCGCAACCGATTGCGCGAGTACAACCAGAAGACGCTGCCGGTGCTGCAGTTCTTCAAGGATCGCGGCCTGTACCGCGAGGTTGATGGGACGCTGCCCATCGGCGCGGTCGGTGAACGCATCGATGCCTTCCTGACCGAGGAGCTGCGCAAGCGTCTGTTCAACGTGGTCCTGTTCGGCTATCCAGGATCGGGGCGCGGCTCCCAGGGACGCGCGCTGGCAAAGACGCACGGCCTCGAATACGTCGCCACCGGGACGATGCTGGACGAGGAGATTCGACGCGGCACTGAGATCGGCAAACGCGTCACGGCCCTCTACGAGAGCGGAGAGCTGGTGCCGGACGAGATCGTCGTCCAGCTGATCGAGCAGCGGCTGGCCGCCTCGAATGGAGTGAAGGGGTTCATTTTCAAAGGCTATCCGCGCACGCACGTCCAGTCGTACATTCTCGACGCGCTGCTGAAGAAGCACGAATCGTCGATCTCGCGCATCATCGAGCTCGAGGTGCCGATGCTCGAGCTCATCGCGCGGCTCGATGCCCGCAGCAAGACACCGCGCTCGATGCCCTACGACAGCAGTACCGCGAAGATCGTCAGACGCCTGCAGGACCATGAAACCAAGACGCTGCCCGTGATCGCGAAGTACAGTCAGCGCCACGAAGTGGTCCGCATCGACGGCACCGGCACGTTCGACGACGTGTACAGCCGCCTGTCCGCCGTCGTCGAAGACGGTTTGCGTCGATTGCGCTGAGGACGCGCGCGGTTCGGCGTGCCGCGGCCGCGTGATGGTATTCTCCCCATCGCCATGCGCGCTTCGGCGGCTCTGTTCTCCTTCCTCGTTGCGTCACTGACCGGACCTGCGGTCGGCGCTGGGCATGCGCGCGCGGCGGATGCGGTGGGCGGCCGAATCGACGCGTTCGTCGCCGCCGAAATGGAGCGCCAGCATGTGCCCGGCGTTGCCATTGCCGTCATCCAGCACGGCGAGGTGCTGAAGGCGCAGGGTTATGGCTTCGCGAACCTGGAGCATCGCGTGCCCGTTTCGCCAGCGACCATCTTCGAGTCCGGCTCGCTCGGCAAACAATTCACCGCGACAGCGGTGATGCTGCAGGTTGAAGACGGGAAGCTGTCGCTCGCGGATCCGATCACGAAGTTCCTGCCAGGCGCGCCCGGGAGCTGGCAGCGCATCACGGTGCGTCACCTCCTGACGCACACGTCTGGGATCCCCGATTACACGGAAGGCGCGATCGATCTTCAGAAGGACTACACGGAGGACGACCTGGCGAAGATCGCCTTCGGCCTGCCGCTCGAGTTTGCGCCAGGCTCTCGATGGAATTACAGCAACACCGGGTACGTGCTGCTCGGCATCATCGTGCATAAGGTGTCCGGTACGTTCTACGGGGACGTGCTCGCGACGCGCGTGTTCAAGCCGCTCGGCATGACGACCGCACGCGTGATCAGCGAGGCGGACATCGTTCCCAACCGGGCTGCAGGCTACGAACGGCCTGACGGCGAGGTCAAGAATCAACGCTGGGTCGCGCCGTCGCTCAACACGACCGCTGACGGATCGCTGTACTTTTCGGTGAACGATCTGATCGCATGGGATCGCGGCGTGCGGGCTCGGGCGATCTTGAAGCCGGAGAGCTGGAACGAGATTCTGCAGCCGGTGCATCTCACCAGCGGGAAGACGTACCCGTACGGCTTCGGCTGGTTCCTCGACGAGCGCGCCGGCACGCCGCTGCAGGAGCACGGCGGATCGTGGCAGGGCTTCAAGACGCAGTTCTCGCGTTTCATCGGAGACGATCTGTCGATCGTGGTTCTGGCGAACCTGGCCGAGGCGCGTCCGTCGCGAATTGCCGACGGCATCGCCGCGATCGTCAATCCCGCGCTCGCGGTCCCGCCGCTCGCGCCGATCGAGGATCGCGAGCCGCAGGTCACCGCGCGCCTCGCGACGCTCCTCGACGCTGCACGGCAGGGAGCACTCGTTCCTGCAGACTTTGCGTACATGAGAGCCGGGTTCTTCCCTGAAGGAGCCAGGGCGGTTCAGCAGCAGCTACAGAGGCTCGGGTCTCCAGGACGCCTGGTGCTGGTCCGGCGGATCACGCGCGGTGACGATCGCCTCTATACGTACCAGGTTGCCTTCGGTGAACGGACGCTGCAGTACCGTGTTGGACTCGCCCCCGACGATCGGATTTCGAGCTTCGCACTGGACGAGGAGGAAGAGTAGCCGTAAGCCGGTCCATTCCGACGTGACCGTTCCGCTGTATAGCGTCCAATTGGTTCCCGGAGCGCCGTGAGAGGCTGTGAAGGCTGCGGTGTTGACGGCGATGCCGAGGGCCAGGGCCAGGATTGAGACGGCGGTGAAGCCTGGACTACGACGCAGCGTTCGCACGCCGTGCGAACGTCCTGACGAAGTCCGGCGAGCAGCCTCATCTGTGCGCTTCCAGCCGTCTTGGCGATCCCGGTCTCACGATAATGCGACAAGCCTCCCGATCCGGTCTGCAAGGGGAGATTGTGTTCGTAATTTGCGAGGTCACGGGGATCGCAGTCTCATGAAAATGAGAAACACCTCCCGGAGGGGGGGCTTCACCCCCGGAGGATGTCGTACTCCAGCGACACCGTGCCGGTCGCGGCGTACACGCGATGCTTCGTCAAGACGAGCCTCGCCCGGTTCGCCGGCTGGGGCAGCAGTGGGATCCCCGCGCCGAGCAGCACCGGCACGACCGCGACGCTCACTTCGTCCACCAGGCCCGCGGCGAGCAGGCTCCGGAACAATTCGCCGCCGCCGAAGAGCGCGATGTCTTTGCCTCGCTCCGTGCGGAGCCCCGCCACGACGCGCTCGGCATCGCCGCTCAACGTCGCGTTCGGGCAGTCCTCAGGGCGCAGCGTCCGCGAAAACACGAAATTGCGGATGCCCGGCGTCGGCGGTGCACTCCCGGCCGTCTTCTGCATCACCTCGAACGTCTTCCGGCCGATGAGGAACGTGTCGTACCGTCGCATCTGCGCGGCGAAGTCGATCTCGGGATCCATGACGATCCAGTCGTATTCGCCGTTCGGTCCGGCGATGTAGCCGTCCAGGCTCATGGCTCCTCCGTACACCACTTTCCGCATGGGCGCCTCCTGAACTAAATTGGTGTTTAGTCATATTACTAAACGCTCATTTAGTAATTGTCAACGGATGCCTGGACGACGCCAGAAAGTCACCGACGAGGAGCTGTTCGCTGCCGCGCAGCGCGTCATGAGCCGCCGCGGACCGCACGAGCTCACGCTGGCCGACATCGCAGGTGAGGCGGGCGTCACGCCGGGCCGGCTGGTCCAGCGGTTCGGCAGCAAGCGTGCCCTGCTGGTGGCTCTGTCCGAGCGGTTCGCAGGCAGCGCCGGCGCGATCTTCGAGGGGCTCCGCGCCGCCCATCGGAGCCCGATCGCCACCGTCCGGGCATACGCGGCCTGCATGGCCGATCTCGCGCCCACACCTGACGGCCTGGTCAGGAACATCGCCTACCTGCACAATGACCTCGCGGACGACGTGCTGCGCAGGCACCTCGTCGAGAACGCCCGCGCGACGCGCCGCGAGCTCGAGGCGCTCATCGAGAACGCGAAAACAGCCGGTGAGCTTCGGCGTGAGGTGGACGTCCGCGGCCTGGCGCGAACCGTGGAGACTGTCGTCGCTGGATCCCTGATGTCGTGGGCGACGTATCAGGACGGCAAGGCGGCCGACTGGATCCGGCGCGATCTGGACGCCGTGCTCGCACCCTGGCTCACGCGTAAACGCGGCCGCCCGTTGAACACGTCACGACGGCGTACATCTCGGTAGGAGCGCATACTCGGCGCTCTCACTCGTCGGCCGGGCGCCGCCGCGGCCGGCGGATCGCTCTCACGGTTCCGCTTCTACCGCCACCGGTAAAGAACCGATCGCGGCCGTCGGACTCGAGCCCCGACACTTCCATGCCAGGCGGCAGCTCGAGCCGCTCCAACACCTCGCCCGTGCCGGGATCGATTCGACGGACGTCGCTGGTATCGCCTTCTCGAGTACCGTGCCAGAGCTCGCCGTCCACCCACGTCACGCCCGTGACGAAACGATTGGATTCGATCGTGCGAAGAATCGCCCCGGTGTCGGGATCGATCTGGTGAATCTTGCGTTCCCGATATTGCCCCACCCACAAAGAGCCGTCGGCCCACGCGAGCCCCGAGTCTCCGCCGCCGCCAGGCGCCGGGATGGTCGCCAGTACACGGCCGGTCGCTGGATCGATCTTCTGAATGCGATCCTCGGCAATCTGGAACAAGTGGCGGCCATCGAAGGCGGTGCCCGCGTGCGCCGCGACGTCGATCGATCGCGGCGTCGTGCCGGTGGCCGGATCGACCGCGGTGAGCGAATCGCCAGTCGCGATCCAGACGTGGTGACCGTCATACGTGACGCCATGCACATGGTTGACGCCAGGAAACGGCCCGTATTCGCGAATGATGTCGGCGCTCACTCGACCCATGCGGTGATCCTAGTCAATTGGCAGCGGAGCGGGGAGCAACAAGGTCGTCGCGAATCCAGGGATGAGCGGCGTCATCCAGCGCCGGTTCCGTCCTCGGCCGAGCGCCTGCACCGTGCCTGCGGCCGCGAGCGATTCGAGAGCCCGCTGAACACTGCGCTGACTGGAACCGAGCGCAAGCGCCAGCGCTGAGCTCGACCACGATTCGCCGTCGGCGAGCAAGGCCAGCACCCCGGGATGCTCGGCGTCGATCGGACGCGCCAGCACGACGATCTCTCGGCCTCCTCGCGCGCGAATGGTGAACCCGCGCGTAGTGGCGCTGATATCAGCCAGCGGCCGGAGGGCTCTGCGAAGCCGAGCGATCTCGACGCGCAGCCGTGCGCGATGTGATTCGTCGGCGCGTGTCGCGCCAAAGGCGTCGGCGACGATCGCATCCCTCGAGACATCTGCCGGCCACGCGGCCGCCAGTGCACGCGCGATCGCGAACAGCACCGGCCGCCTCGTCAGCGACACGATCGTGCGCTGCGTTCGAATGACACGGCGTGCCTCGTCGATGACGAGCGCCTTCGATGCGAGGAGCGCTTCTACGTCCGCGAGCTGCACGAGCTTCTCGTCGCCCTTCGCGATGAGACGCGCGACTGGCGCAGCCAGCACGGCAAAGGCGCCGGTGACCTCTGCGGTCAACGCCGGAATACGTGCCTGGCGCGCCGCATGCAGCGCACGGTCGAGCGCGGCGCGGGCGGCCGTCGTCCGGAGGCGCCGCATCGCAATCCCGGCCACGACGAGCTCATGGGCAGCTTTCAAGGTCGGCGGCAGTGGCCGGGCGTCCAGCGTTGCGAGTAAGCGCTCAGCCTCGTCGAGCCGCCCAATCAGCAGCAGCCGCCGGACCTGGAGATATTCGGCATGTGCGGCGTTCACCGCATCGCCATGCGCTTCGAGCGTGGCTCGCGCCGTCTCGAGTCCCTGCGCCGGCCATCGGAGGTCGCGCGACACCAGCGCGATCTCTGCCTCCGCCACGATGCATCGCGCACGTGCGACCGCTTCCTTTGCTCCGAACGCACGGGCCGCTCGCCGCACCAGGGTCCTGGCGCGAACGAGATCGCCCAGCTGGGCCATCGCAATGCCCCGTAGCGCCAGTGCCGGCGGATCGTCGCGCAGCGCCACGCGTTTCAGCGCGCCGAGCGGATCGCCGGCCGCGAGCGCGCGTGCCGCGGCCGTGATCAGAGAGTCCATCGGAATCCCGACACACTTGTCACTCTCACGAATCGCATCCGCAGCGCTAAATCTATCGCGAAGGAGAGAGACGTGATGACACATACCACCGGCACGCGTGAACAATGGCTCGCGGCACGACTCGAGCTGCTCGAGGCCGAGAAGGAGCTGACACACCGGAGCGACGAGGTCGCGCGCAGGCGGCAGGAGCTGCCATGGGTGCGGATCGACAAGGCGTATGCATTCGAGACCGACGAGGGGCGCGGCACGCTGCCCGACCTGTTCCGCGGCCGGTCGCAGCTGCTCATCTATCACTTCATGTTCGGGCCCGACTACTCGGCGGGCTGCCCGTCATGCTCGGCCATCGCCGACGGATTCAACGGGTTTGCCGTGCACCTGGCCCACCATGACGTGACGCTCTCGGCGGTGTCGCGGGCGCCGCTCGCGAAGTTGCAGGCGTACAAGCAGCGAATGGGATGGACGTTCCCCTGGGCGTCGTCGTTTGGCAGCGACTTCAACAACGATTTCAGCGTCCGGTTCACCGAGAAGGAACAGCGGGACGGCGGCATCCAATACAACTACCGCCGCGAGGGACCGTGGAAGGCCACGGGCGGCGAGGTCGTGAAGATGGCGACCATGAGCGGCACCGACGCGGCCACCTACACACGAGAGCGGCCCGGCATGAGCGCCTTCATCCTCGAAGACGGCGTCGTCTATCACACGTACTCGACATACGCGCGCGGACTCGACGGGCTGTGGGGCATGTATCAGTGGCTCGATCGCGCACCGCTCGGCCGCCACGAGTCGGACATCTGGTGGCGCCGTCACGACGAGTACGATCGATGAGCGGGATGCCGATGCCCGACGGCTGGACGATGTCCATGGCCTGGATGCGGATGCCCGGACAGACGTGGCTCGAGTTCGCCGCGTCGTTCCTCTGGATGTGGATCCCGATGATGGTGGCGATGATGCTGCCGTCGCTGATCCCGATGCTGCGACGCTATCGGCGCGTCATCGGCGCCGCGCAGGCACGCCGCGCAGCGTTGACCGTGGTCGTGAGCGCGGGCTACTTCTTCGTCTGGACGCTCTTCGGACTAGCAGCGTTACCGCTCGGTGTCGGGCTGGCCGCGATCGAGATGCAGCAGCCGGCACTGGCGCGAGCCGTGCCGGTTGCTGTCGGAGTCGTTGTCCTGTTATCTGGTGCGGTCCAGTTG
>JBKPMA010000669.1:0-7235 GCA_046731935.1 Acidobacteriota bacterium | reverse complement strand
CGAATCCGAGGATGGTCGTGTGATTGCCGAGACCCGCGGCAAACAGGCCAATCGCCACGTAGTACCACAGAGCGGTGCCCGTCTCGGCCCACGTGAGAAGCGCGAGCATGATGCCCGACAGAATCGCGGTGTGTAGCGTGTAGACCTCGGCGATGACGGATTGCGACCAGAACACGTGGCCGAACGCGAGTCCGAGCGCAGCGGCGGCCGCGACGACACGGCGGCACCGCAGCTTTCGCGCAATCACGAAGACCAGCACCACGGTGAGCGACCCGAGCAGCGCGGAAAACAGATTCAGACGATAGGCAAGCGACCCGACGGGCAGGTACGAGAATGGATGCGTGATCAGGACGTAGAAGGGATAACCGGGGTTGTGAGCGACGCCGAGCACGCGACCGATGAACTGAAACATCGGAGTGTCGACTTCGGTGACCAGACCGGGAGCGAGCGTCCGAACGTAGACGAGAAGGGCGCACATGCCTACGGCCGCAGCACACAGCCAGTCTGCTCGCGTCGTGCTCGTCTCGCCTCGCGAGAACCGAGCGTCGTCCGACACGATTACCGCGTCTCCGCAGCCGTGACTGGGCCCAGCTTGCGATTATCGTCCACCGTCAGGATCCAGCCGGCGCGATCCACGTACGCGAACGTCGAGAGCGGATTCGTTGTCTTGGTCTGCTTTGGCGCGCACCCTCGCGAGGTACACGAGGCCGCAATGGCGGCCGCCGCGAACAGGCCTGTGGTTGCGGCCGTCAGAAAGCGTCGGCGCGAGTGCGTGGACGGCAGGCGCGGTGTCATGACGTGCTCACCAGCTTGTCGGCGAGGCGGAGCGCCAGCGCAACGATGGTGATCGTTGGGTTCGTGTAGCCACCGCTCGGGAACACGGACGACCCCGCGACGAAGAGATTCTGATAGCCATGCACCCGGCAGTCCGGATCGACAACCGAGTTGGACGGGTCGCGGCCCATGCGGGTCGTCCCGAGCGTATGGCCCTCACCCCATACGTCTTTGTAGATGCGATCGTTGTTGATGCGGACGCGTCCCTTCCCCATCCTGATCAGCGACTCACCGAACACGCGGAGGCTGTTTTCCACGTTCATGAAATCCCGCGCGTCGAGCACGCAGCGTGCGATCAGGCGATAAAGCCCGGACCGGTCCTGCTCGGCACTGGGAACGACGCGATTCACTGGTGACGGCAGCATCTCGGAACGCGCCGTGATCTCGTAGTGAAAGAACGGACGTCCGGCTTCCCGCGCGAGAAAGCGCGCCAGATCGTGGTCCGCGGTCTTTCGCGAACATTGCAACCCGCAGCCGTACAGCCCGTGCTCGAGCGACAACGCCCTGTCGATGGAAATGACGTGGACGCCGGCGTGCTTGTTGCCGGCGGGCCAGTGCCGATCGAGCTCGGCGTCCATGACGACTTCGCCGGCGCTGTTGAACTGGGGATGCTCCATCAAGTACTTGCCGGCTTCCCCGCTTTCATTCCCGACCGGCACCGTGCCATCCGCACGCGGCTGCAGCAGGAGCTGGGCGTTGCCCAGTCCGCCAGCCGCGAGCACGAGTGTCTGTTTTGGCGAGACGGTGATCTGGCGGCGCAGCTCCAGGAGGTGGTCGTAGTAGTCGATCGTGGTGACGAGCGACCGTGAGCGATTGCCATCGATCGCGACGATCGAGCGCCCCAGCGCGACGTCGACACCGCCATCGCCTTTCAGCCGCGCGCGGTATTTGTCGCCAATACGGGTCGGCGGCGGCGTCGTGACGGGGCGATAGGAGAAGCCCGGATAAATGGCCTTCTCGAAGTCAACGAAGTCCGCCTCGTGATCGAGGATAGGTGCGGCCCTCTTCCAATACGGCAGCAGCTCCGATCGAGCGATCGGCCACTTCACACCGACTGCTGGATTGTCGAGGTCGAGGTCGCGAAGTGTCGTACACCATCCCGTCCAGACGTTCGACGTGCCGCCGAGCGCGCGCACCCAGTGTCCGTTCCAGTATTCACCGGAGTAGTGGCCGTAGCCGATCGAGTTCGAGAGCTCTGTCCTGGCGTTGTCTTCGTCGCCAGACTCGAAAATCAGCACACGCTTCCTGCGCTCGGCGAGCGCGAGGGCGAGGCTGACGCCGGCGGGTCCCGAGCCTACGACGAAACAGTCGTAGCGCTCTGGCGCAAAACGGTCGGTGACGTACATGGATGGAGAGATCTTATCAGTCTACGGTCTAGGGTCTGCCTTCTACGGTCTGCAGTCTACGGGATTTCCCGAAGACCGAAGACTGAAGACCGATATCATCCCCGCCCGACGTACGGCATCTTCGTCGCCATGACCGTCAGGAACGGCACGTTCGCGTCGAGCGGGAGTCCGGCCATGTACACGACGGCCCGAACGACATGTTCGAGATCGAGCATGGGTTCGACGGCGATCTCGCCATTGGGCTGCAGGGCGCCGACGGCGTGCTTCGCGGCCATCGAGGTCTTCGCGTTGCCGATATCGATCTGACTGCAGCAGATGTCCCATGCACGGCCGTCGAGCGCGGTGGCTTTGGTGAGCCCCGTGACGGCGTGCTTAGTCGCCGCGTATGGCGCCGAATGAGGCCTGGGGACGTGCGCCGCGAGCGAGCCATTGTTGATGATGCGGCCTCCGCGAGGGTGCTGCTCCTTCATCTGGCGGAACGCGTGCTTGGTACACAGGAAGACCGCGGTCAGGTTCACGTCCACGACCGCGCGCCACTGATCCACGCTCAGGGCGTCGATCGCAAGCCCCGGCGCCGACATGCCGGCATTGTTGAAGAGCACGTCGAGCCGGCCGAATGCGGACTGCGTCTTGGTGAAGAGCTGCGCGACCGACTCGGGGTCCGTCACATCCGTCGCGACCGCCAGGGCTCGTTCCGGCGTCTTCGCCAACCGGACCGTCTCGTCGAGCGCTTCCTGCCGGCGGCCCGCCAACGCGACCGCATAACCGTCCGCGAGCAATCCCAGCGAGACGGCGCGCCCAATCCCGCTGCCCGCCCCCGTTACGATCGCGACTCTCAGTGGTGTACTCACGAGCCGAACGGTAACATGACGCGGGAAAAACCTGACAACGTCAAACTCCCAACTGCTGACTTCCCCGTATGAAGATTCTCGTCACAGGCGCCGCCGGCTTTCTGGGCCAACAGCTCGTTCGTGCGCTGGCCGCACGCCCATCCAGCATTCCGCATTTCACGTCCATTGTGGCGGCCGATCTCACCGCCGGCGCGTTCGTCGATCCCCGTGTTGAGTATCGGGTCGGATCGATTACAGACGCGGCGTTCGTGCGCGCGATTGTGGAGCCCGACGTCGGGCTTGTGTTTCACCTCGCCGCAGTACTGAGCGGCCAGTCGGAAGCCGAGTTCGACCTGGGCCTCGCCGTGAATTTCGACGCCACACGTCACTTGCTCGAGTGCTGTCGGAGCCTTGGCCGCGCGCCTCGCTTCGTCTTCACGAGCTCAATTGCCGTGTACGGCGGACGTTTGCCGGCGGTCGTCCCCGAAGACATGGCCTTGAGGCCCGACCTGTCTTATGGCGCCGAAAAGGCGATGACCGAGCTGTTGATCCTCGACTACGCGCGGCGCGGCTTCGTCAGCGCCGTCGTCTGCCGTGTGCCGACGGTCGCCATCAGGCCTGGCGCTCCGAACTCGGCGCTGTCGTCATTCGTCAGCGGCATCGTGCGCGAACCCATGGCAGGTGTGGCGAGCGTGTGTCCCGTTCCGCTCGACGCGCGCATCTGGATCACCTCGCCCGCCGTCGTCATCCAGAATCTGGTGCACGCCGCGGGTCTGCCGCGCGAAGCGCTGGCGGGTCAATACACCGTGAATCTGCCGGGGATCACCGCGACTCCGCGTGAGATGCTCGACAGTCTGGAGCGGGTCGGCGGTGCCGCCGCTCGCGCGCTGGTCTCCTGTACGCAGGACGCGCGGATCACCAGCGCGGTCATGTCGTGGCCGGGTGCCTTCGACGTCTCGCGAGCGCGGGAATTAGGGTTCCAGCAGGATCGGGATGTCGACGCGATCGTGCGTCAGTACGCGGAGTGGGTGGCAACGCGATAGGTCGGGGTCGGGCGTCCGGGGTCGGACCTCTGGGGTCGGGCCTTCGGGTCGGGCGTGAAAAGCTGAGAAGGCTGAAGGCTCGACCCCGAAGGCCCGACCCTGAAGGCGCGACCCCGTCGGGAGACTCAGCGACCGAGGAGCTTGCCCTGATTCGCGAGGATCTTCGACTGATTGCCGCGGATCGCCTTCTGGTTCGACAGGATCTCGTCGAGCTTCTTCTGATTCCCCAGCAGCTGCTTCTGGTTGGCCATGATCTTGGCCTGATTCGCGAACACCTTGGTCTGATTCGACACGATCTTCGTCTGGTTGGCGAGAATCCGGTTCTGATTCTTGAGGATGGATTCCTGATTCGCGATTACCTGTTCTTCAGCCATTGTCCGACTCCTATGAGCGGGTCACCACCGACGGCGCCAGCTCGGCGCCCGTCCTCTTTGGCAGCCGTGCCGTCGCACGACGCGTGAGATAGATCTCGATCAGGTTCGCCGTGGGTCCGACGATGAAGAGGGCGTAATACGGCGAGTGGACGAACTGGAAGAGCCGGAAGACCGCTTCGAGGGCGGCCACGAGCACGGCCACGAGGCACTGCGCCCACCTGGCGTGCACGGTCGTCTTCGGGTCCGTGATCATGAAGAAGATGAACAGCTGATACATCGGGCCCGTGATCGGCGCCACTTCCGCCAGCCACGGATGACCAGTGACGGCGGATCGCAGCACCGAGAACACCACGAACGCGATCACATACGAGGCCGTGATGTGCAGCCGTCCGAGCGACGCGATGATCACGGAGCCGAACACCCAGACCGCGATCATCGGGAGCAGGTTGTTGCCCCACTGGATGCTGAGCCCGGCGACGCTGTCGTAAGCGAGCAGCAGCATCGCGACCATGCCGAGGTTCGACGGATTGAAGATGTGGCGTCCGTCGACGCGGATCACGTACTTCGACGTGATCGAGATCGCCGAACAGAGCGCGTAGGGCCAGAACTCGGGCGACCGCACCAGCATGCCGACGCTGATCCCCGTGACGTAGGCGCTGGCGAGGTGCGGGACTTTGCCGACCATCCACCAGCCGAGCAGCGCGTCCACGGCAATCGCCGTCGCGATGGCGAGCGCCGTGCGCGACCAGCTTTCGAGAAAACCAAACGTCACCTGGCCGGTGATGAGGACGGCCGTCACGAGAATCGGCGCAAGATAACGTTTGTCGATCCGGCGCAGCGGATTTCTGGCTGACGCCGCCCCTCCCGGAGTCGTCATACAGGCTCCTTCACGCGATGGACCTGATCGAGCTGCGGATGCGGCAGCTCACTGGTCACGCCCGACGGCCAGCGGATCACGATCTTGTCCACGGCCGCCGGCTCGCCCAGGCCGAAGTGCAGCCGGCGCTGGTTCTGCGAGCAGAACCCGGATCCGCCCGACACCTCCTGCACCTGCTGTTGCCCGTTCCAGAATACCTTTACCTGCGCGCCGATGGCGCTGCGGTTCGAGCATCGGGTTCCAGGCGGCGTATCGGGGCGGCAGCTTCCCTCGAGCTCCACGTCAATCCAGTGGCGGCCAGGCGCGACGTCGTTCCGGTAGAACATCAGCGGTCCGCGCTGATTGGCGACCACCGCGTCGAGCACGCCCGGACGCGTCAGCTCCGCCAGCACGATCGATCGGCCGTCGTAGCGATCCGTCACGCCCACCATCGGCGCCACGTCGATGAAGCGCCCGCCCCCGTCGTTGATCCAGACCTTCTTCTGCTGATACCCGGCGAGGCTGCGCTGCCCCATCGGCGGCCAGTTCTTCGCGTCCGAGATGACGAGCTGATTGCCCCCCGCCACTTTCGAATAGTCGTACCAGTAGCTCTCGTTCTTGTCGGCAGACACATAGCCGTTGACGACATAGAGATCCAACAGGCCGTCGTTGTTGAGATCGCCGAACTGCGCGCCGAAGCTCCACCCGGCGAGGTCGATGCCCATTGCGGTCGCCATGTTGGTGTACTGCGGCAGACCGCTGCCACCGGGGGACGGCACCCACAGGTTGTTCCCCTGCAGCAGGATGCCTTCCTCTGAAATGTTCGAGACGTACACGGCGAAGCGTCCCTGATTGAGCACATCGCCCAGCGAGGCGTTCATGCCGCTCTTCGGCGCGTATCCGACGCCGGTGTCGCGGCCCGCTTCGCGAAAATGTCCGCCATCGTTGAGGAACAATTCCGACACGCCGTAGTCGTTGGCGACGAAGAGATCGGGGTAGCCGGTGCCGCGCAGGTCGCCGGCGACGGCGGCCAGGCTCCAACGGCGCGACGACAATCCGGCACGCTCGCTGACCTCTTCGAAGTGTCCGCCGCCAAGGTTGTGGAACAGGTACTTGCGTCCGCCGTTCTTCGCGTACTCGAAACTCTCCGGCATCATCCTCGTGTCGGCGAGCTTCCAGAGATTCACGGTCTCGGGATAGTAGCCACCGAGGAAGAAATCGAGCCGCCCGTCGCGATCGTAATCGAGCCACACGGCGGAATTGACGTTGGCCCACGCGGGCAGGCCCGCCAGCTCGCTCACCCGCGTAAACCCGCGACCCCCGTCGTTGTGGTACAGCTCGGGGCGCCCCCAGCGATACAGCAAGAGATCGTCGAACCCGTCGTTGTCGTAATCGCCCCAGACCGATCCCATCGACACGCCGGTCTCTGCATGGTTCAGATCGGCAAGACCCAGACGCTGTGCGATCTCTTCGAACGTGCCGTTGCCGCGGTTCCGATAGAGATGATTCCGCGAGCCCTCGCGGCTGTTGGTCACATACAGGTCGGGCGAGCCATCGGCGTCCACGTCCACGACCGACACCGCGGCGCCCATCGAGGCCACCTGCGGCATGATGTGCGCGAGTTTCGGATCCAAAGTCGGCGCTTCATGAACGGCGACCAGGCCTGCCGCCCGCGACGACTCGGTCATGCGGAATCCGTACTGCGCGCGCGAATCCGCAACGCCAGGCGCAGCCGGCATCTGCCGGCGGTAGTGCCGCAGCATGACAGGCGAGGCAAGCAACGCCACGAAGATCACCCCGAGAATGGGCTTCTTATAGGCCTTCATCGCGGCGCTCCACTCGGAGCCTGCAACGCCTCGCGAGCCGATGCGGCGGTGACATAGCGCGTGTGATAGGTCGCAAAATCCTGCTCGTGGGCGCGGTACACGGGATCATCCTGAAGACGCCCGGGA
>JBKPMA010000668.1:0-4110 GCA_046731935.1 Acidobacteriota bacterium | reverse complement strand
GCCTAAAGCCCAAAGCCTGTAAGATTCCCCCTATGTATTTCCTCTTCCTCGCCCTCCATTCACTGATTCGTTGGGTCGTCGTCATCGCAGGACTCTTCGCGGCCGGGCGCGCGATCGCGGGCGCCATCGGATCGCGACCCTGGACGGCCAGTGACGATCGCGTCGGACGCATTCTCACGATCGCCGTCGACACGCAGATGCTCGTGGGCCTGATCCTGTACGGCCTGTTGAGCCCCATCACGTGGGCGGCGTTCTCGAACATGGGCGCGGCCATGAAGGACCCGACGCTTCGCTTCTATGCCGTGGAGCACGTCGTGATGATGGTGATCGCGATCGCACTGGTGCACGTCGGCCGCACGCGCGCGCAGAAGGCGACGAGCGACGCGGCGAAGCATCGGACGGCGGCGATTTTCTTCACGCTGGCGCTCGTGTTCATCCTTGCCGCGATCCCGTGGCCGTTCCGCGAAGTGGGGCGGCCGTTGTTGCTCGGCCACTGACTGGTCTGAAGACCGAAGACCGTAGACTGAAGCCCGTAGCCCGTAGCCCGTAGCCCATTCTTGTCTGCCTTCCTCTCGCGCCGTTCGTTTCTGTCGCTCAGCGCGAGCCTCGCCGCCGCCTGTACGCCGCCGTCTGTTGCCGGCCGACCGCAGACCGCAGACGGTAAACCGAGAGAGCCTGGCCGGTTCACGGCACGCCCACCGCGCGCTCCGTCCGACGCTCCGCCGCCGCCCGGAGAGAGTCCGCTCGGTCTCGGCGAAGACGGACGGGACGGGCTGGTGTACATGCCGCGCCCGAGCGGCGACGGGCCGTTGCCCCTTCTGGTGCTTCTGCATGGCGCCGGCGGGACCGCACGCCGTGTGGCGGCGCGGACCGATGCCTTCCAGCTCGCCGATGAATTCGGTGTCGTCGTCATTGCCCCCGAATCGCGGGGCGTCACGTGGGATGTCGTGCGCGGCGGACTGGGACCGGACATCGAGTTCATCGACGCCGCGCTGCGGCACATCTTCGCGCGCGTTCGCATCGACGCCTCGCGGCTTGCGCTCGGCGGTCTGTCAGACGGCGCGTCGTACGCGTTGTCAGTGGGACTTGGCAACGGCGATCTGTTCAGCCACGTGATCGCCTACTCGCCGGGGTTCATCAACGTACGGCGCGCGGTCGGGAATCCGGCGCTTTTCATTTCCCACGGAACGAGCGACAACATCCTGCCGATAGAAACGACGAGCAGGCGGTTCGTGCCCAAGCTCAAAGAGGGCGGGTACGACGTGCACTATCGCGAGTTCGACGGCGGCCACATGGTCCCGCCCGACGTGTCGCGTGAGGCCTTCAAGTGGTTTCGAGGGAAGCCGAAGGGGCGATAGGGAGCGAGCGTGGCCCGCTTTGGCGCTCATGCTCGAGTGCGCGCCATTCGCCTGATGCGCTCGGCGGCGCCCGGGTACCGAGCAGCCAGCAGATCGTCGTCACTCAATTCGAAGTCGGCGAAGTCGAATCCCGGCGCCACCGTGCAGCCAATGAGGCAGTGGGAGGCGCTACCAGTCAGCTCGGTGCCGAACCACGTGCCGGCCGGGATCACGATCTGCGGCCGTTCGCCTGCGTCGACGTCGAGCCCGAGCCGGGCCACATCCCAGGATCCGTCCGGCGCGAGCCGGAGAATGTCGAGCGGACCTCCTTCGTACAGGTGAAAGACTTCGTCGGACCGCAGGCGGTGGAGGGCGGTTGACGGCACGTCCGCCGTGACCAGGAAATAGATCGCAGTCGATGCGGATCGAGGCTCGCGGCCGTCGGCGCGCACGGTTACGGCTGCGCGGTACGTCTCCGCGAAGTAGCCACGTTCTGGATGCGGCTGAAGGCCAAGCCGGTCGATGAGGAGCTGCGGGCGCTGCGGCGTCATGCCGGAAGTGTACCGGAGTCTTGGTAGACTCGCGTCTCATGCGCGCACTCCTGTCTACCATCGGATCCCGAGGCGACGTCCAGCCGCTCCTGGCGCTGGCCGTGCAGCTGCGGACGCTCGGTCACGACGCGCATCTCTGCGTTCCACCAGACTTCCGCGAGCCGATCGAAGATCTCGGTTTCACGGTCACGACGATTGGCCCCGAGCTGCGGAAGATGGCGGTTGCGGGACCACCGGCGGCCGGTGGAACGATGACGGCTGAAATGCGGCGCAAGCTCGCAGAGGGCACCGTGGCCGCACAGTTCGAGACCGTCTCCGCTGCGGCGCACGGATGCGACATCATCGTCGCGGCAACGGCACTCCAGATCGCTGCTCGATCGGTGGCGGAGAAGTTGGGGCTGCCATATGTCTTCGTCGCGTACTGTCCCGCGGTGTTGCCGTCGGCGCACCACGCGCCGCCGCCGCTGCCCGGACAGGTTCAAGCACCAGCCGCTGACAATCACGAGCTCTGGGTGAGGGACGCCGAACGGTTCAACGGATTGTTCGGCGACGTGCTCAACGCGCATCGTGCCTCGCTCGGTTTGAGCCCGGTCAGCGATGTGCGCAGCCACATCTTCGGGGATCAGGCGTGGCTGGCGTCGGATCCGACGCTGGGACCGTGGCCCGATCGCGAGGATCGGACGGTGCTTCAGACCGGTGCCTGGATCCTGCCCGACAAGCGCCCGCTTCCGGACGACGTGGAGATGTTCCTCGATGAGGGCGAACCGCCGGTTTATTTCGGCTTCGGGAGCATTCGGGCGCCGTACGGACTGAGCGCGGCGATGATCGACGCGGCACGCGCGGTCGGACGGCGCGCGATCGTGTCGCGCGGGTGGGCGGAGTTGTCGCTGACCGACAGCGAGACCGATTGTCTCGCCATCGGCGACGTCAACCTGCAGGAGCTGCTGACACGGGTCGCCGCAGCCGTTCATCATGGCGGCGCCGGCACGACCACGACCGCCGCGCTGGCCGGTACACCGCAGGTGCTGATCCCCCAGCTCTATGACCAGCACTACTGGGCCCGGCGCACCCAGGAGCTCGGGATAGGCGTCGCGCACGCGCCAGGCACGCCCACGGCGGCGTCACTGACAACCGCACTCGACGAGGCACTGCAGCCGAACGTCGGTCGTCAGGCTCGGGCGATTGCTGCCGCCGTGAGACTCGACGGCGCCGAGGCAGCTGCCGGATCCGTGGTGAAGTCAGCGCGTTCGTAGCCTCGACCCCAGCGTCCCTCCGTCACACATGTCGTCGGCCATTCACGCGGGTGTCACGCGCGAAGAGTAGAATCGTCGCCCTGTCCTGACAAAGGAGGAATCATGGAACACTTGGCTGCCGTCGGCGTCCTTCCCGCTGCGAAGCAGCAGTTTCTCGAGGCCTACGATCGCGAGCACGCGATCACGATGCGCCTGTTGCGGGCCTATCCACCCGACAAACTCGAGCTCAGGCCGCATCCGAAGTGCAGGACGGCACGCGAACTGGCGTGGATATTCGTCGGTGAACGCGCGCTTGGCGCGATGGTCCTGAAAAATGCACTGGATCCCGCAGCACTGCGAGGCGGTCCTCAGCCCCCGTCCGATTGGACCGGGGTGCTCGACGCCGTCGAACGGGCGAACGTCGAGTTTCGCGCGCTGATTGACTCGTATGGCGACGCCGACTTGATGCAGGAGGTGACGTTCTTCGTCGCGCCGAAGACGATGGGGAACATCAAGCGGCTGCAGTTCCTCTGGTTCCTCCTCTCCGACCAGATTCACCATAGAGGGCAGTTCTCCATCTACTCGCGCATGGCCGACGGGAAGGTCCCGTCCATCTATGGACCGAGCGCGGACGAGCCGTGGATGTGAACGCGGAAATTTGGAAAAGCGGTCAGGGCATGGACCGCTGGACCGTTGATGTTTCCCTTCCAGGGAGGGTGTCATGCAACGTCTCCTGTCAGGCCTCGCCACCGCCGTACTGCTGACTGCCACGACGCAGGCGGCCACTGTCGGTCCATCTCACGATGACGGTTCGCCACACGTGTCGGTGTCCGTCGTCGTGGATCACTTGAACAATCCACGTGGTCTCACGTTCGGTCCCGACGGCGGGCTCTATGTCGCCGAAGGGGGCACGGGCGGGTCCGACATGACCACACCGTCCGACTGTGAGCAAGTGAAGGCGCCGGTCGGCCCGTACAGCGGAGGCTACAC
>JBKPMA010000667.1:0-6142 GCA_046731935.1 Acidobacteriota bacterium | reverse complement strand
GTCGTCAGGCAGGACGACGGGTACCGCGGGACGGCTCGCTTCTCGGGCGGCACGGTCTCGATCCAGAAGTACCTGCCCATGTGGGCCGACATGGATTCGGAGTTCACGATCGATCGCGGTCTCGTGAAATTCAGCCGGCTCGATCTCAAGGCCGACGGATCGGTCTCGAAGATCACGGGAACGGTCGATCTCGCCCGGTGGCCCGACCAGACCTGGAACGTACAGTCACGCGTGGACTTTCCGAGGATGCGCGAAGTGTTCTTCGCGCGAGAGTCGTGGCGGCTGTCGGGGTACGGCGATTTCACCGGCACCTTTCATCTCTTCAAGGGTGGCCGCGAGCTCAAAGGCACCTTCACGAGTCCGCAGGCTGGCGTCAACGTGTATCGCTTCGACAATCTGCGCGGAGCGCTGTTGTGGGTGCCTGACCGATTCGAGGTCACCAACGCGTCGGCACGCGTGTATGGAGGAGACTCGCGATTCGAGTACCGGATTGCTCCGCTGGGATCTGCAACCCCGGCAAGCGCGCGCTTTGACGCGACCTATACCGGCGTGGACCTCGCGACGTATTCCGACGTCCTCGAGCTGCCGGGTATTCGATTCGGCGGCCGCGCGAGCGGACGAAACGTCATGGAGTGGCCGCTCGGACGGTTCTCGGCCGGCGTCCACGGCGAAGGGCGAATGATGGTCGACGCGCCCGCGGAATCGCCGGTCCTCGGCCGCGATCCGACGCAGGCGGCAATCACCGAAGAAGCGCGGTTGGGGAAGAACTGGGGGCCCTTCGACGCGCGCCCGCTGGTCGGTCACGTACCGGTCGGTGCCGACTTCACGTACCGCTTCGATCCCGAGTGGGTGACGATCGATTCCAGCCGGTTTGCGACACCGAAGACCTTCGTGTCGTTCGAGGGACGTACGGCGTGGGGTGAGCGATCGCACATCCCGTTTCACGTCACGAGTGCCGACTGGCAGGAGAGCGATCGGCTGCTCGCCGGCATCATGAGCGCGTTCGGGTCATCAACAGGTGCGGTGCCCGTCGGCGGCTGGGGCGAGTTCGACGGCACGATGACCGATGCGTTCAAGCGTCCGCACATCGAGGGACACTTCCGCGGCGAGGGGATGCACGCGTGGGACGTGGTCTGGGGCGCAGGAACCGCGGACATCGTCATCGAGAACAGCTATGTCGTGGTGACGGGCGGCGTCGTGCGCCAGGGTGACGGCAAGATCGAAGCCGATGGGACGTTCTCGCTCGGATATCCCCGCAAGGATGGCGGCGAGGAGATCAACGCCCGCGTACGCGTCGATCGGCGGCCCGTCGCGGATCTGCGCCATGCGTTCGGGCTGAACGATTACCCGGTCGAAGGCAAGCTCTCAGGCGAATTCCATCTGTACGGCAAGTACGAAACCCCGCTCGGCTTCGGCAAGATGCAGATCGATCAGGGCGTCGCGTACGGGGAGCCGTTCGAGACGGCGACGGCGTCCCTGCGCTTCGAAGGCAGCGGGGTTCGTCTCGATGGCATCGAGGCGCGCAAGAGCGGAGGACCCATTGCCGGCGCCGCGTACGTTGGGTGGAACGGCACGTACTCGTTCAACGTCCAGGGACGGCGCGTGCCGGTCGAGGCCGTGGCGTTCGCCCAGTACCCCGACGTCCCGCTCTCGGGTGTGATGACGTTCACGGCGTCTGGCAGCGGGCGCTTCGACGACCCGCGCTACGACGTCCACGTCAATGTCAGCGACCTGTACGTGCGCGATGAGGGTATCGGCGAGGTCACCGGACGTCTGACAGTCCGAAACCAGGTGCTGGCGGTCGAGCTCGACGCGGCATCCCCTCGTCTGGCGGTATCGGGCTCGGGGCGCATTGCGATGACTCCCGAAGCGGACGCCGAGCTGACGTTCCGCTTTACGGATACATCGCTCGATCCATACGTCCGCATGCTTCGGCCCGGATTGTCGCCATTCACGACGGCCGTCGTCAGTGGCACGCTTCGCGTGGCGGGCGAGTTGCGGACGCGCGATCGGCTCGTCGTCGACAGCACCGTCGATCACCTCCAGCTGCGTCTGTTCGACTACGTCGTGAAGAACGACGGCCCCATCCGTCTCACGCTCGAGGGGCAGAACGCGCGAATCGCGGCAATGCGCCTGGTGGGCGATGGCACGAGGCTCGATGTCAACGGCACCATTGGCATCGAGAGCCGGCAGATGTCCATCCATGCAACGGGCGATGCGAACCTCGGCATCCTGCAGGGCTTCCTGCGCGACATCCGCAGCGAGGGGCAGGCCGATCTCGTTGCGGATCTGAGCGGCACGTTCGACCGCCCAGTGCTGGCCGGGCGTGCCGCGGTAGCTGGCGGGCGTCTGCGCCACTTCGCCCTGCCGCACGCGCTCGAGGCGATCAATGGCGAAGTGACATTCGACGCCGGCGGCGCACGTCTCGATGGTCTCACCGCGCGGCTCGGAGGCGGGCTGGTGCGATTCGGCGGACGCATCGGTCTTGGCGGCTCTGGCAGTCCGGAGCTCGACGTGACCGCCTCGGGCGAGGACATGCGGCTGCGCTACCCGGAAGGGTTCCGCTCGGTCGTGGACGCAGACCTCACCCTGCGCGGCACGCTGGCATCAGCGCTGCTGAGCGGCGGTGTGCGCGTGAAGAGCAGCGAGTACACGCGGAGGTTCGATGCGGCGACCAACCTGCTCGAGTTCGTGGGCCACGCGACGCCCGAAGCGGCGCCCGCGCCCCCGACCGGATTCCCGCTGCGCTTCGACGTCCGCGTCGTCGTGCCCTCCACACTGCGGGTCGACAACAATGTGCTCCGGATGGTGCTCAGCTCCGATCTCACCTTCCGCGGAACGTACGACAAGCCGCTGCTGTTCGGCCGCGCTGAGATCGAGCGCGGCGAAGTGCTGTTCGAGGGCAAGCGCTACGTGGTGACGCGGGGCACGATCGACTTCAGCAATCCCTCTCGCATCGAGCCCTTTTTCGATCTCGAGGCGCAGACGCGCGTTCGTGTGCCCGGACAGACCTACCAGGTGACTGCGACCATTGCCGGCACCATGGATCGGTTTCAGTGGGCGCTGAACTCAGACCCGCCCCTCCCCAACATCGACGTGCTCTCACTTCTGCTGAGCGATACCGCGCCGACTGATCCGGAGCTGGCGCAGCTCCGGACGCCGCAGCAGACCGAACAGCAGCTGCTGCAGGCTCGTGCGGCGCAGCTGCTCGTGAGCCCGATTTCCGCGGGCGTCGGGCGCGTCGTCGAACAGACCTTTGGCGTGGACAGCTTTCAGATCACGCCCTCGCTGAACGATCCCACGCAGCAGTCGTCGCGGATCAACCCCGGCGCACGCCTGACGATTGGCAAGCGGATCTCGACGCGAGCGTATCTGACGTTCTCGCAGAGTCTCACGCCGCAATCGACGAGCCGCGACCAGGTCATCGTGCTCGAATACGACCAGAGCGACCGCGTGTCGTGGCTGCTGTCGCAGAACGAGGACCGCACCTACGCGCTGGAGATACGCGTACGACACGCCTTCTGATGCGGCAAACGCTGACATTGCTCGCGTTGCTGGCCGTCGCGGGTGCGCGTGCGCCCGCGGCGCTGGCTGCGCCCGGTGAACCGTGGGGCCAGCCTGTCGTCTCGGTCACGCTGGACATCAAAGGCGTTCAGACGGTCGAGCCAGGCTTGCGCGACCTCGTGGAGGTGCGCGTTGGCGCGCCGCTCGACGCCCGGCGTGTCCGCGAGAGCATCACGCACCTCTTCAGCCTCGGGCGGTTCGACGATGTCGTGGTGAGTACCGAGCCGGCCGCCGGCGGCGTTGCGGTCCGTTTCGCGCTGAATCCGAGTCACTCGGTGCGCCGGATCGAGTTCACCGGATCCCTCGGCCTCGACGACGACCGTCTCCGGCGCGCCATCACCGATCGGTTCGGCCTCACGCCCTCAGCGGCCAGGACCGCTGACGTCATCAAGGTGCTCGAGTCGCTCTATCGGGACGCCGGCTTCCCGCAGGCACAGATTTCCGCCAAGACGGAAGTGACGCACGAACCGGACGAGACGACGCTTGTCATCCACGTCGAGTCGGGGCCGCGCATCGTGTTGCGGGCCGTGAAGATTGACGGTAACGCCCCAGGCTCTCTCGCCGATGCACGGACGAGACTGGGGTTTGCAGCTGGGCAGCCCTACGATCGTCCGCACATCGTCGCACGGCTCGCCGAGTACGTGCGCGAGCTGCGCGGGCGCGGCTACTACGAGGCCGTCGCCGATCACAGCCTCGGCAACGTGTCGGCCGACAAGCGCACGGCCGATCTGCTCGTCACGATCGACGCCGGTCCGCATGTGACGGTGGTGTTCGAGGGTGATCCGGTCCCCACGCGCGTGCGCGACGACCTCGTGCCGATCGCCCGTGAGGGCGCCGTGGACGAAGACCTGCTCGAAGATTCGAGCCGGCGCATCGCCGCGTGGTTCCAGGGACAGGGTTATCGCGATGCGGCGGTGACGCACACCCGGACCGCGAAGAACGGCGAGCTCGCCATTGTGTTTCGCGTCGTTCGCGGACCTGCCTACACCGTGGGCACAGTCACGCTCGCGGGCAATCACTTCCTCGCGACTGCCGATCTGCAGCTCGTCATGCACATGAAGACGGGCGAGCCGTTCGTGCAGTCACGGCTCGACGGCGATATCAACGCCATCATGGACCGCTACCGCCGGCAGGGATTCACTCGTGTGAAAATCGAGCCCGCATTGTCATCGGCCAGCGGGCCGCCGCCTCTCGCGACGAGCGTCACTCTTCAAATCGATGAGGGACCGCGGACGCTGGTCGGCGAGATCCAGATCACAGGAAATCGCGCCGTCTCGACCGAGCAGCTTCGCACGGTACTCGGCTCCAAGCCGGGCGCGCCCTTTTATCTTCCCCAGCTCGCGCTGGATCGGGATTCGCTGCTGCTGACCTACCTGAATCGCGGCTATCGCACCGCGGATATCGTGGTCACGCAGGCGTTCACCGACGATCGCACGCGTGTGGATGTCACGTTCGGCATCCGCGAGGGCCAGCAGGTCTTCGTCGATCACGTGCTCATCATCGGAAACGAGAAAACGGGCGCGGATACGATCCGGCGCGAGGTGGTCCTGAAGTCAGGCGACCCTCTCAGCTTCGACGCGATCAGCGAGAGCCAGCGGAAGGTCAGCGGTCTGGGCCTCTTCAGGCGCGTGCGCATTACCGAGCTCGATCACGGCGACAATACCCGGCGCGACCTTCTGGTGACGGTCGAAGAGGCGCCGGCGACTTCGGTCGGCTACGGCGGCGGTGTGGAGGTCGGACGGCGCCTGGTCCGCACATCGATCGACGAAGCTCCGAGCGAGCGGTTCGAGTTCGCACCACGTGGCTTCTTCGAGATCGGGAGGCGCAACCTGTGGGGCCGCAACCGATCGATCAACCTGTTCACCCGTTTGAGTCTTCGGCTGCGAAGCGATCCGGTCCTGACACGCGACGGTGTCGAGCCTGCGACGGATTTCAATGAGTACCGGGTCCTGGCGACCTATCGGCAGCCGCACCTGTTCGCGAATGCTGACTTCGTGGCCACGGGGTATGCCGAGCAGGGCGCTCGTACCAGCTTCGACTTCAACCGGAAGGGCGCTCGAGCGGAGCTGGTGCGCCGGATCCGACCGAACCTCAGTCTGAGCGCTCGCTATTCGCTCGAGCGGACTGAGGTGTTCAACGAGTCCTTCAACGACGTGGACCAGCTCCTCATCGATCGGTTGTTCCCGCAGGTCCGGCTGTCGACGATCTCGTCGTCGTTGATTCACGACACGCGGGACGATCCCGTGTTTCCGACCACTGGCGGATTGATCGGCGTGGACGGCGAGCTGGCGGCCCGGGTGCTTGGATCCGAGGTCGGGTTTATCAAGAGCTTCATGCAGGGGTTCCTCTACCGGCGGTTGCCGGGCCGGCGTGGGATCGTCTTCGCAACAGGCGCGCGGCTGGGTCTCGCGGCAGGCTTCGTTCGCGCCGTGCCGCGGCTCGATGCGGCCGGTCAGCCGCTCGTCGGACCGAATGGCGAGACCTTGGTCGATACGCTGGACAGCCTCCCGGCCAGCGAACGGTTCTTCGCGGGCGGTGACACGACGGTGCGCGGCTTCTCGCAGGATCAGCTCGGCAC
>JBKPMA010000666.1:0-9731 GCA_046731935.1 Acidobacteriota bacterium | reverse complement strand
TGGGCAGCTGGAGCGTGTGCTCAGTGACCTGGAGGCCTGAGCCACCCTCCGACGATCCCGTGCGCCGCGTATGATGGCGGTCGTGACTGGCCTGCCTCTGGCGAAATTGTTTTGCGCGCTCTGCGTGTGCCTCATGGTCGCCGTGCCGATCACCGGCAGCGGCGGCCAAGTCACAAGGTCTCCTGAATCGGTCCAACGCCCAGGCAGCGATCAGGTGTACCAGGCGCGACGAGCCACGACGCCTATCACGGTCGATGGCCGCGCCGACGAACCGTCGTGGGCGCACGCGGTCGTGGAACGGCAGTTTGCATTTCCCTGGACACACAAGCAGGGTGCCGACACGGAGTTCCGCGCGCTCTGGGACGACAGCTATTTCTATTTCACGTTCCGCGTGCAGGACTCTGACATCGTCGTTCTCGATCGCCTCCGCGACGAACAGGATGCGGTGCTCGAAGATCGCGTGGAGATTTTCTTCAGCCGCGACGAACAGATGCTCGAGTACTTCTGCATCGAGATCGACTCGAGGGGCCGCGCGTACGACTATCGTGCGGCGTTCTATCGCCGGTTCGACTCCGCATGGCAGCTCGAGGGACTGGACGCGCGTGGAACAACACGAACGGACGGGTACGAGATCGAAGGTCGAATTCCGCTAGCACGATTCGCCGCGCTGGGGCTTCCAGCTGTCGGGTCCGGAGTGCAAATGCGCTGCGGATTGTATCGCGCAGAGTTCAGTCACGACCGCAGCGGTCGTCCCGCCCCGCCGGAGGCGAGCGTCCACACAATGGGGCGCGAATCGGAAGGACAGCCGCCGATTGAAGATTGGGAGAGCTTGGTGGATCCTCACACGAAGGCGCCGGATTTCCACGTGCCAGCATCACTGGGGTGTCTGAAGTTCGTCGAATAGCGACGCCCCCTTCCACGTACTACCTCAGCCGTGCGGTAACATAAGCAGCTGCTCACTCCCTCACGGCTGCTTTGGAGACTGCATGATCGGTACGACCGTCGGGCACTATCGCATCCTCGATCGGCTCGGCAAAGGCGGGATGGGTGAGGTGTACCTCGCCGAGGACCTGACCCTGGGCCGGCGCGTAGCGCTCAAGGTGCTGCCGCGGGATCTCGCGTCGGATGACACCTGGCGGCAGCGGTTCGAGCGCGAAGCACGGTCAGTTGCCGCGCTCAACCATCCAAACATCGTCACGATCCACTCCGTCGAGCAAGTGGACGGCGTCGCGTTCTTCACACTCGAACTGATCGAAGGACAGACGCTCGCCGCTCTCATTCCGGCGGGCGGGCTCACGCTCGATCGTCTGCTCACGTACGCGATTCCGCTCGCCGACGCCGTCGGCGCGGCGCATCAGCGAGGGATCACGCACCGCGATCTCAAGCCGCTGAACGTGATGGTCACGAACGAAGGACGCGTCAAGGTGCTCGATTTCGGTCTCGCCAAGCTGGCGGAGCCGCAAGACGCCGATCTGGGTGTCACGAAGCCGGAGGAGCTGACCGGGGCGGGCCGCATCATGGGCACGACCGCCTACATGTCGCCCGAGCAGGCCGAAGGCCGGGCCGTCGATCCCAGGAGCGACGTGTTCTCGCTCGGCGTGATGCTCTACGAAATGGCCACCGGTGAGCGGCCGTTCAAGGGCGACACCCAGGTGTCGCTGCTCTCAGCCATCATCAAAGACACGCCCAAGTCGGTCACCGACCTGAAGCAGGAGCTGCCGCGCGATGTCTCGCGCATCGTCAAGCGCTGCCTGGCGAAGGATCCGGAGGATCGGTACCAGACCGCGAAGGATCTGCGCAACGACCTCCGCACGCTCCAGACCGATCTGGCATCCGGTGAACTGCGGGCGATGAGCGGTGTGACGGCGGCGGTGCTGCCAGCACGCCGGCGGGTCTCTCCTGCGGCGATTGGTGCGGTGGCACTGGCCGTATTGATCGCCGGCGCGTACTGGATCACGCGGTCTGGGTCCAACCGTCCCGAGCCTTCGACCTCTTCTCAGCCATTCAGCTCTGTTGCCCTGACACGCTTGACGACCACAGGCACCGCGGGTCTGGCCGCTATTTCGGACGATGGACGATACGTGGCGTACGTCGTGTCGGAGGAGGGCAAGTCGGGCCTCTGGCTGCGGCAGGTCGCAACGTCGAGCAACGTGCAGATCGTGCCGCCGGCCGACGTACGTTTCAGCGGCGTCAGCTTCGCGCCGGACGGCAACTACCTGTTCTACGCCGTCTATCCGCGCGGAGAAAACCTCGGCACGCTGTATCAAGTTCCCGTACTCGGCGGCGGTACACGCCGTGTGCTCGAGGACGTGGACGGCGTGGTGAGCTTCTCACCAGACGCGAAGCACTTCGCGTTTCTCCGTGGGAACGAGGATCAAAGCGGGGAGAGCCTGGTTGTCGTGGACGCAGGCACGATGGCGACGCGCGTCCTCGCAAGCCGGAAGGCTCCCGCGCACTTTCCGCTCCTCAGCCTGTCGTGGTCGCCAGACGGCAGCACGATCGCTGTGCCAGGCGCCCAGCGTGAGCGGCTTCATGCGGAGATGGTGTTCGTCGACGCGGCCACGGGGAAAGAGCGCGTGGTCGATACGCCAGACTGGCGCGCGATTACGCAGGTCGCGTGGCTGCCCGACGGCAAGGGGCTTCTCGTCAACGCGCAGGATGCGGGGGGCGAAGCCTCGAGCCAGATCTGGTACATGCCGTATCCCGAAGGCGCGGCTCGCCGGCTGACGAACGACCTGAGCACGTACAGCGGATTGAGCGTGTCGAAAGACGGCAACACCTTCGTGAGCGTGAGGGAGGAGCTGCGCGCGCGCATCTACGTCGTGCCAGGGGGCGATGCCTCGAAGGCGCGCGCCATCACGGTGGGCGCTGGTACCGACGACGGTGTTCGCGGGGTTGCGTGGACGCCGGACGGTCGGCTGATATACGCCTCCTCGAGCGGGAGTGACACCGACATCTGGATCATGGACGCTGACGGGGCGAACCGCGTGCAGCTGACCACGATGAAGGGCAACCAGTTCTGGCAGCGCCTGACACCTGACGGGAAGACGGCGGTCTTTGTCTCCGATGGTGAGGGCACACGCGGACTGTGGCGCATGGACATCGACGGGAGCCACGCACGCCGTATCGTCGACACCGACGTGCAATACCGACCGGTGGTATCTGCTGACGGGTCGGCGGTCTTCTATAGCGACGAGAAGCGTCAGAGCTTCAAGGTGGGGATCGAGGGCGGCGCGCCCGTTCGACTGCTGGACTTGCTGAACACGCCGTCCGGTGGCTCCGCGTTGAGCCTGCCCAAGGGGTTTCACGAGCCGGCACCCTCGCCCGACGGGCGCTGGATCGCCGGTCACTACCTCGATGATACGCAGCGCGGTGAACGAATCGCGCTCCTGCCGCTCGGCCGAACCGAGCCGATCCGGCTGTTGCCCGACGTCCACGTTCCGATCCAGTGGACGGCTGACAGCCGGAATCTGGTCTATGTCGACACCAAATTGGGCGTGTCGAACGTCTGGCGCCGTCCGCTCGATGCCGCTGCCGCTGCGCAGGTGACCAGTTTTTCGAACGACAGGATCTTCACCTACGCGGTGACGCCGGATCAGCGCCAGTGGGCCATGGTCCGCGGTGAGGTCAGCTCCGACGTCGTCCTCGTGTCGAGTCGGCGCTGAGACGCCTTCAAAACATCTGGTTCTGCAGGTAAAGGCCCTTCGCCAGATCTTTTTCAACGTGGTAAATCGTGTAACCGACCCAGTGCGGCGTCGGCGTGGCGCCGTTGCCGCTGATCGCGATGTTCTTGCTGTAAACGCTCATTGTCAGGCCGAGCGCCTGAACCGCCATGTTGCGGTTGCGTACGGGCTCGGGCCAGAACACGTTCTTTGCCGGCGTCTGTCCGTCCCAATGCCCTGCGATCGTCGAGGTCGTCGTGATGAACGTCGCGTCGGCGTTCTTCAGCCACGTCCCGTTCAGATTCGGCGGCAGCGCTTTCCAGGCCTTCAGTTCGGCCCACGGCACGTCCGGTGTCGCATCGACGATCCGTTTCACCCAATCGACGGATGCTCGCGTCGCCGCGTCGAACGCAGCGGCGTTGAGCGGCCTCCCCGTGGTGTCCTTGTTCTCCTCCCGATGATACAACTCGCCAGGTCTGTTGCCGTCGGGATACCAACCCGTGCGCACGTTGATCCGCTCGCGGTCGGCCTTCGAAACGTCGAACCAGATCGGCGTCCCCATCGCCGACGCGTTGTTCGCAGGCGCCGTTCGCGGCACGCCGCCTGACGCCACCCGTTTGAGCCAGTTGGAGTGCGAGTAGAAATCCTGCACCGCGTGCAGGCTTCCGCAGAGCACTGTCATCAGGACGACCGGTCGGTAGCCGGGTTTCACGGCCGGCGCCTTCGCCCACTTCAGGAGCGCCGACGATGTGTTCGACTCCAGCGTCTCCCATTGGTATTCGACCTGCGAATGGCTCGTGAGCGCGTCGAAGTGAAGCCGCGCAAGCGCCGATGAATCGATGTCTCGCAGCCACCGCAACTCCGGGGCCGACGCGGGCACATCCTCTTCGAGGATTGAGTCGATGCCGGAGTAGTAGTCGGTGATGTAGTTCTCGAACTGGCAGAGCAACCGCGCATCGGCCGAGAAGCCGTTCTGATCCATTGCCGCGCGCGTGGCGTCGGCGTGCCACTTCGTGTCGAACGCCGACCCCTGCGACCCAACCGCGAACACGATTCCCAGAGCCAAGGCCAGTCGATGTGTGCTGCGCATGCGCCCTCCCGAGACGTATACGCAGAATACCGGCTGCTCGGACCGGGCTTGGCGGTCGTCGCCGCCGCTTGGGCGAAGCGTTCGAAGGATTCCGACACGGTTTGAAGACGATTTCGAAACAGCCCGAGGTGACATGTCGGCATCCTCTGGCCTATATGCGCCAAACGGACGCAGACGGGCTTACGGCATCTGTTTGGGCCTTGAACAGGTAGGGATCTCGCATCGGCTTCCGCGTCTGGTCATGTTGCTTTCCAACATGACGCATGCTACCGTCGTGTTGGAAACCCAATAGAGGTCGCATCATGATGTTCGGCTGGCGCTTCTTTCGGCGATTGCGCGCTGTCGCGACCGGCGACGATGGCCAGGATCGGCTGTCCGCCGAGATCGAAGACCACCTGGAGCAGCAGACCGCGCACAACATTCGCGCCGGGATGACGCCCGACGAGGCGCGGCGCCAGGCCGTACTGAAATTCGGCGGCATCGACGCGGTGAAGGAGGGCTGGCGCGACGAGCGGCGGCTCCCGATGCTCGACGCTCTGGTGCAGGACACGCGTCACGCGGCGCGGCGACTGCGATTGGCGCCGGCGTTCACGCTCGCCACCGTGCTGACATTGGCACTCGGCATTGGGGCAACGACCGCGATCTTCACGCTCGTCCATGCCGTGCTGTTGAAGTCGCTGCCGGTGAGAGATCCTGGCGAACTGGTCCGCGTCGGCCAGCGGGCTCGGTGCTGCTTTTGGGGCGGATACAGTCAGGAAGGCGAGTTCTCAATCGTCTCGTACGACTTGTACCGGCATCTTCAGCACGTGACGGCCGGTTCGGCAGACCTGGCGGCGTTCTCGGCCGGGCAGGCGACCTTCGGCGTCGCGCGCGCCGGAAAGGCAGAACCAGCGCGAAGCATCTCAGGAGAATTCGTGTCGGGCAACTACTTCACGATGTTCGGCCTCGCCCCGTATGCCGGCCGCACGCTGGCGCCAGCGGACGACCGTCCGGGAGCGAGTCCCGTCGTGGTGTTGAGCCACCGCGCGTGGATGCAGCAATTCGGTGGCGACACGTCGATCGTTGGAAGCGGAATGACGCTGAACAATCGGACGTTCACCGTGGTGGGCATTGCGCCTCCGGGGTTCTTCGGCGAAACGCTTCGCAGCAATCCGCCGGGCTTGTTTCTGCCGCTGAATACCGAGCCCCTCGTCGAGGACGATCCCGCGCTCGTGCGGCACGACACGCACTGGCTGGCGGTAATGGGCCGCGTCGCAGGCGGCGGATCGTCCGCGGCCGTCGAAGCCCGTATGCGTCTCGGGCTGACCGCGTGGCTGCAAACGCACCGGGAGGAGATGAGCCCGAACGACCGTGCGACGCTCCATGCCCAGACGCTGTTCCTTCGGCCCGGTGGCGCCGGCATCACGAGCATGCGCGAGCGATACCAGCATTGGCTCGCCATCCTGATGTCGGTCACGGGATGCGCGCTCCTCATCGTGTGCGCCAACGTCGCCAATCTGATGCTGGTGCGAGGGATGGAGCGCCGGCGACAGACGTCGCTGAGCATCGCGCTCGGCGCGCGGCCCTCGCGGATCATCCGGGCACCGCTCATCGAGAGCGTCCTGCTGGCGCTGGCCGGCGGTGCCGCCGGACTTCTGGTCGCCTACGCGGGGACGCGCGTGATTTTGAGCGCAGTGTTTCCGTCCATTCCTGGCATGGCAGGGATCCCGATCGATGCCTGGCCCTCGATTCCGGTGATGTCGTTTGCGTTTGCGATCTCGCTTGCGACGGGGATCGCTTTCGGTACGATCCCTGCCTGGATGGCCACGCGCGCCGATCCCATGGACGCGCTCCGCGGTACGGGCCGCACAACGGCTCACACCGGCTCATTCGCGCGCGCCGTCCTCGTGGTGTTTCAGTCGGCTCTTTCGCTCGTCCTCCTCTCGACGGCGGGCCTGCTCACGAGCGCGCTCCAGCGTCTCGAGCATCAGTCGTTCGGATTCGAGCGCGAGCACCGGCTGGTGGCGCATATCGATCCACGACTGGCCGGCTATCGTCCGGAACAACTCACGCCTCTCTACGATCGCATGCGCGACGCCATCTCCCGCCGAAGTGGCGTCTCGGGCGTCGCGCTCAGCACGTATGCGCCGTTCGGCAACAACGCGTGGGGCGCCCAGGTCGTGGTCGATGGACATGCGCTGCCGGGTCCGGACGACAACGTGTCGGCGTACTGGAATCGCGTGACTGCGGGGTACCTCGACGTGCTCGGCACCCCGATCGTGCGCGGGCGAGGCATCTCCGAAGAGGATACGGCGAGGTCCCGCCGGGTGGCGGTCGTCAACGAGGCATTCGTCCGGAAGTTTCTCAAGAATGAAGATCCGATCGGGCGCCGGTTCGGGCAGCACGGGATCGGGTCCGAGCGCGAGTACGAGATCGTCGGCGTGGCGAGAGACGCCCGATACTTCGATTTCGATCTGGATCAGCCGGTCGCTGCGTTCTTCTATCTGCCGGAAGCGCAGCACGATTTCTCGCGCGCCGCACCACCAACCGACATGAATCCGGGCTCTCACGTCCTCCGTGACGTCATCGTCGAGACGGCGCCAGGGCGCGGGATGTCTCCGGACGAACTGCGCAGCGTCCTGGCTGCCGTTGATTCCGCGCTGCCAATCACGGTGATTCGGACGATGGACGAACAGGTTGCCGGCGCGTTCACGCAACAGCGCCTCATCGCCCGCCTGACGTCGTTCTTTGGTGTGCTCTCGCTCGTCCTGGCGTCGATTGGTCTGTACGGCGTGACCGCGTACAGGGCTGGACGACAGACCAGCGAGATCGGAGTGCGAGTCGCGCTCGGCGCGACGCCGCGGGCGATCGTTCACTTCGTGCTGCGCGGCACGGTGTGGCTGATTCTCCTCGGCCTGCTGATCGGACTGCCGTTGACGTTTGGCGTCGGCCGTTTTCTCGGTGCCCAGCTGTACGGCGCCAGCCCGTTCAATGTCGCCGTCTCCATGACCGCGGTTGCCGCGCTGGGCCTCTCGGCTCTCGTGGCCGCGATGATCCCGGCACTTCGAGCCACCACGATCTCGCCCGTCGACGCACTGCGCGCCGAGTAGCCGCCGCCTTGACCTGTTATTTTTGTCGCAGATGTGTTATAAAAATAACATGTCGGGCAAAAACACTTCCGGGCTGAGCCGCCGGGAACGGCAGATCATGGACGTGCTCTACCGCCGCGGCCGCGCCACGGCGAACGACGTCCTCGACGATCTGCCTGGCGCATCCAGTTCGTCAACCGTCCGGACGCAGCTCCGCGTCCTCGAGGCGAAAGGGCACGTGCGCCACGAAGAGCACGGGCTCCGCTACGTGTACTTTCCGACCACCTCCCGCCACGCGGCGCGTCGATCGGCGCTCAAGCATCTCGTCGAGACGTTCTTCGACGGATCCACCGAGAAAGCCGTTGCGGCCCTGCTCGGCGGAGAAGCCCGCCGTATTTCCGACGACGAGGTGGAACGCATCCTGGATCTGGTCAAGCAGGCCCGGAGCGAAGGCCGATGACCCTCCTCATCGACTGGATCGTGCGCCCCTCGGTGGTGCTGGCCTTGGCGTTTGCGATGATCGCTCTGCTCAGGAGCCGGGCGGCCGCACTCCGCCACTGCATCCTGGCCGTGGCCATCCTGGTCGCAGGCATCAGCGGCCCACTCAGCGCGATTGTCCCGGAGTGGACGATTACGGTGCCTCAGCGATCTGACGCGACTCGGGCGGACGCCGTGCCAGCAGCGGCTCTTTCCACGATCGCGAGCACGGAGCAGCGTCCTCAGCCGGCCGCCGCGTTCGACATGACGACACCGCTGGTCGCCCTCTGGTTGTGCGGCATCGTCTTGTGCCTGGGACGGATCGCCGTGTCGTTGATTGGCCTGCGCCGTGTCGCCGCCCGCGCCGACGTGGTGAAGGAGCCGCGCTGGCATGCCGCGCTTGCGGACGTCGCGGCGCGTCTCGACATCGCGCGGCCCATACGGCTGCTCGAATCCGGCAGCCGCCACGACCTCGCGACATGGGGGATCCGCCGGCCGTACATCGTTGTTCCCGCCCGCGCCTCGTCCTGGAGTGAGGCGTGGATACGCGCGCTCCTCTGCCACGAGCTCGAACACGTCCGCCGGGGCGACTGGTTGCTCAACGTTGTGACCGATGCCGTACAGGCCGTGCACTGGTTCAATCCTTTGTTCTGGTATGCCGGCCGGCGCCTGCGGCTCGAAAGCGAACGCGCGTGTGACGATGCCGTGCTGCGCGCGGGAGCAACGGCGAGTGAGTACGCATCACAGCTCGTGGCCATCGCGCGGCGCCGCCCATCGACCGCGCTGTTGACGGCCGCGGTCCCCATCTCTCGTCCCTCGACGCTTCAACGGAGAATTGCCGCCATGCTGAATCCCCGGCTCGCTCACGAGTCCATCAGCCGCCGGGCCGCCGCACTCGTCGTGCTCGGTCTGGTCGGGATCGCGCTCCCCATCGTCGCCGTGCAGGCCAGACAGGCCGGGCCGCGCGCGCTCCAGGGCGTCGTGTACGACGCGACTGGCGCCGTCGTGGCCGATGCGGCTGTGTCGCTGCAGCCGGCGTCCGGCGCAGCACGAAAGGTCGCCACCGACGGCGACGGTCACTTCACGTTCGCAGATGTGCCGGCCGGCCAGTACACGCTCGAAGTCGAGGTGGCAGGCTTCGCGCGGCTCTCGCAGAAGCTGACGTTGGCGCGGGAACGAGACTGGACGCGTGCCGTCACGTTGCAGGTTGGGACGGTGCAGGAGGAAATCGTCGTCACCGAACGGCGGCCCGATCAGCCGACAGCGTCGAACGCCGTGACAAGCCCGACGCGCGTGCGCGTGGGTGGCTTGATCAAACCCCCGACCAAGAGGAAGGACGTCAGGCCGATCTATCCGCCGGCGTTGCGGGATGCTGGTGTCGAAGGGGTCGTACCGTTGGAGGCCACAATCGGTCTCGACGGCACGGTGCAGCAC
>JBKPMA010000665.1:0-10967 GCA_046731935.1 Acidobacteriota bacterium | reverse complement strand
GGTGCTCTGTCCTACATCGTTGATGTAGAGGCGCGTCGTCCCGGCCTCGAATGCGAACGTGAACGGATTGCGAAGACCGAGCGCCCAGATCGCGCGATTCGCACCCGTGGCCGTGCCGAAGAAGGGATTGTCGGTCGGGATCGAGCCGTCCTTGTTCAGGCGCAGCACCTTGCCTTTGCGGTTCGTCAGCGTCTGCGCGTTGGCGCCATTCGCGTTTTCGCCGACGCCGATATACAGCTTGCCGTCCGGACCGAAATGAATCGCGCCTCCGTTGTGATTCGTGGCGCTCGAGAGCGGATCGAGATCGACGACGACGAACTGGCTGCCTGGCACCGCGACGTCGCCCGACGCCGTGAACCGGCTCACCCGATTGTGCGGCGCGCCGCCGCCGGTCCCCGGCACCGTGTAGTGAACGTAGACGAAGCCGTTCGTGTCGAACTGTGGATCGATCGCCACGCCGATCGCGCCCCGCTCGCCCGCGCTGTCGACGGTCAACGTCACGAAGGGCGTCGGGAGCAGGACGCCTGCTTTGACGACGCGAATGGCGCCGCCCTGCTCGGCGATGAACACACGGCCGTCCGGCGCCAGCGCCATGGCCGTCGGCGCGCTCAAACCGCTGACGACGACGGCGTCGATGAAGCCGGAGGGCACCGAGGCGGCGTAGCCGGGCCGGGGCGCGGCGAAGAGGGAAAGCGAGCAGACGAACGCCGCGGCGAGGCGGACGGCGGGCGAGCGCATATCGAGCACCTGCTGGTAGCGAGTCTGGGAGACTCAACGACGATACGCGGCGGCAGCGCGCCGCGCAAGGCGGGGCCGCCTTGCGGTCGATCTCATGGGCTACAGGCTGCAGGCTGCAGGCTACGGACTACGCTACGAACTACGAACTACGAACTATTTGGACGCCACAAGCTGCAGCGGGTTGCCGTTGCGTGTCACCAGCATCCGCCGGCCGCTGGCGCGGCGCTGTTGCTTGTCGTCGTACATCCGGCGATCGGCGGCGGCGAGCAGTTCGTCGTACGAATGCCCGTCGTCGGGACTCACCGCGACGCCGACGCTGATGGCGGGCCGCAGGCGGACGCCGGCTCGCGGTTCGGTCTCGAGGGCGTCGAGTGCCCGCTGGATGTGCAGCGCGCGCCGCTCAGCCTCGGGCCGCTCGCACACCGGCAGCACGACGACGAACTCGTCGCCGGCGTATCGCGCGCAGAAGTCCGAGTGGCGCACGTTCTGCCGGATCGCCGCAGCCACCTGACGCAGCGCCATATCGCCCACCTGATGGCCGAACTCGTCGTTGATCGCCTTGAACCCGTCGAGGTCGATCATGAGCACGGCGCCGCCGTCGGAATCCCCGGAGGCAAACCGATCGTTCAGATAGGCGAACAGCGCACGGCTGTTCGGCAGATCCGTCAGCGAGTCGGTGAACGAGACCTGGTGCATCTGCTCGAACAGCAACGAGTTCCTGATGACGCCGGCGACCTGGTTGCAGACGCGATCGAGCATCCGCCGGTGCTCCTGCCGGAAGGGGCTGGCCTCGGCGTGATACACGGTCAGTGTGCCGACGAGTTGATCGCCGTCCACAAGGGGATACGCCAGCGCCGACTTGAGTGGCCGCGCCGCTTTCGGCAGGCCGGCCGCTTCGAAGTCGGCGGCCGCGCGGGCGTTCACGCCTGGCGTGCGGTGCTGCGCCGCCCATCCCGACACGCCTTCGCCCATTGGGATCGTCAGACCATCCAGCACGTCGGCCTCGAGACCGCTGGCGAATCGGCACTGCAGCGCGTGGCGATCCACGTCGTACAGGTAGAGCGCCCAGCACGATGCCGGGACCAGCCGCGTCAACTTCGACGTGAGCAACCCCATCGTGTCGTTCACACTCAACCGCGTGCCGAGCGTTTGCGCGATGTCGTACAGCGCGTGCATCTCCTGCGTCGCACGCGAGATGTTCTGGAACACGTTGGGAGCCGGCGCGGCGTGCTGGGTCTCGCTCGAGAAGCCGGTCGCCGGGCGGCTGCCGGGGGCGACCGCGTGTTCGCCGCTGCCGTCCTCCACCCGCTCGGACCACTCGTCTTCTTCGACGCCGGCCATGATGTGCACGAACATCGGCACGAGGCGCGGGTCGAGCGCACGCCCGGATTCCGACCGCACGACGTCCATCGCGTCGCGCCAGTTCATCGCCTTGTGGTACGGCCGGTCGGTCGTCAGCGCATCGAAGTAGTCGACGATTGCGAGGACGCGCGCGCCAAGCGGAATCGCCTCCCCCCGGAGGCCTTCGGGATAGCCGGATCCGTCCCACCGCTCGTGATGACTCTTGATATACGGAGCCACCGGATACGGGAACGGCACGGCGCGGATGATGTCGGCGCCGATCGCCGGATGGATGCGCACCCGCTCAAACTCGTCCGGCGTGAGCCGGCCCGGCTTCGTCAGGATGTGTTCAGGCACCGCGAGCTTGCCGATGTCGTGCAGCAGCGCGGCAACCTTCACGCCTTCGATCTCACCGTCGGACATGCCAGCCAATCGCGCAAGCTCGGCGGCCTTGGCCTGCACGCGTCGGATGTGGCTGTCGTTGGGGCAGCCGTTTCGGTCGATCGTCTGGTCGCGCGCATCGATCGCGCGTGCGAGCGCTTCGACGCTGGCCATGTGCAGCTCTGAGACCTGCTTGACGTGCTCCTGCTGCTCCTCGACGCGCCGCAGGTAAATCCGGTAGCTGCGATACGTGAGATAGAGCGGCGCCGCCACCAGCAGCACCGTCCAGATCTGCATCGTCATCACGACGCGAACGGCGAGGACAGCGACACCCGCGCCGATGAAGCATGCGGGCGCGGTCCAAAGGAAGTTCTGCTGCCACGTGCCGAGCAACGATTCCCGGCGCGACAGCGACACAGCCGTCGCAACCAGCCAGCTGTTGCAGAGGAAGAACGTCGCCGCCGCGCCCACCGCCGGGCGGCTCAAGCGAATGAAATCTTCTCCGATGTGGAAGCCGCCGAGTGCCTGTGCGACCGCGCCGGCGGCCTGCACCGTGAGCACGAGCGCCGCGACGCTGAACGTGGTCTGGCGCAGCGAAACGCGCCCGCGCGTGGACAGCAGGCATTGCGTCGCGCCGCTCGCACCCGCCACGATCATGGCTTCGTCGGGTCCGAGCAGCACGAGTGCCATGAAGTCCGTGAAGTACGACATCGACAGCGTCGCACTACCGCTGGCGAGCGGCAGGTGGACCTTCGACACCGAGATGAACACGGAACTGGAGAGCAACGCCAGGAAGAGCAGCGGCTGCTCGAGATGCATCAGTGGAAGCCGGAAAGCCAGCAGCCCCAGGCCAATCACCGTCACAGCCATGACATAAGTTGTCAGGAGCTGCGTGGACTGAGATGCAGGCGTCGACAGCCGCGTCGTGACGGCGGCCGCGCCAGGTGCCTGAGACACCTGGTCAACGGCCGCCTGCGGCTGGGGATCCGGCAAAACTGGAGGCGTCGCTCGTGCAAGCATGGGTCGGGTGCCCGTGGAGTCGAGCTGTCAGCCCGACTATTACGCAAGGGCAATGCCCGCGCGGTTACCGCCCCTGCGTCGGGAGCGGCTTTTCCGGACGCGTCGGCAGCAGAATGGTCCAGAGAAACATGTCAGTCATCCTCGCTTGGAAAGCGCGTTACGCCGAGTGAAGTGATGTGGATCCTGGCCGCTCACCAGCCCAGAAGACTGTTGGCCAGGTTCAGATCTGCATTCCCCAGAACACTGGCATTCGGATCCAGGTTCCCCCAGACAATGTGCTCGGCATCGATCGCCGACACGAGGGCATTGCCCCAGACGATGTGATTACCCCAGACCAGGTGTTCGTTCCACACGAGGTCTGACGGATCGAGGTTGCCCCAGACCAGGTGACTGACCTGCACGCCCCAGGACGACGATGCGTCCCAGCCGCGCTCGTGATAGAAGAGCGAACTCCCCCACACGAGATGGTTGCCCCACACCAGGTGCTGTGACCACGCCTCGTACTGGCCGCTGAACACCGAGTACGGCCACGGCTGCGAATTGATCCAGGTCATGCCGAGCGGACGCGATGGATCGACGAGCTGCGCAAGATCGATCGCGCCATCGGCGTTGATTTCGCCGGCCCCCTGCGTCAGCGCGTTGTAGTCGTTGCCGGTCGCCGGATCCCGCAGCTCGATCGCCGAATACTGCAGGATGGCCTTCACCGTGTTCGGGGTCATCGGCCTGGACGTCCACGTGACCGCCTGCCGGTGCGCATCGATCATCACGGCCACCACACCCGAGGTGACCGCGGCCGCCATGCTCGTGCCGCACAACCGCAGATACTTGTTGTTGCCGTCGTACGGCACCGAGACCCGCGTGCCGGGATAGTTCTGATAGATGTTGCTCGACGACTTCGCCACGGCCGTCAGCTGGTGACCCGGGGCGACCACGTCGGGCTTCGAGCGTCCGTCGTACCACGTCGGACCGCGGGAGCTGTAGGGCGCAACCGTATCGTCGCTGTGCCGGGTCGTTCCTGCCGTATCCACGGCGCCGACCGTGATGGCCGACGGCGCGATGCCAGGCGACGTCACACCCGCATAGCCGACTTCGCCGGTCGTCGGATTGATTCCGTAATTGCCGGCCGATGTCACGACCACGATGCCAGCGCGCACGGCGGCCTCAACGGCCTGCGCCAGGGGATCGGTGGCGGCCGATTCGAACACCGGGTGACCGAGCGACAGGTTGATCACGTCGATACCGAGCCACTGCCTGTTCGCCGTCGCGAATTCGATCGCGGCGATCACCGTGCTCGTGTAGCCCTGTCCCAGGCCGTCGAGAACCCGCAGCCCGATCAGATTCGCGCCCGGCGCAACGCCGGGATAGACATCGCCGGAAGGACTGCCGCTGCCGGCAATGAGACCGGCCACGTGTGTGCCGTGTCCGTACGGATCCTTCGGTGTGGTTGAGACCGCCCAACCGCTCGTGAAGTCGTAGAACGCCGTGATGCGACTGCCAAACGCGTTCGAGTTCGAAATTCCGGAATCGATCACCGCGACGCCGACGCCGGTGCCGTTCGGGCCGTCGGAGACGAGACCCAGCGTGCTGCGGAGCACTGTGCCGGTCGGTGCAGCCGTGGCATGCGGCGTGACCGGCGCGTCGATCGAGATCGACTCGATGTCGTCATCGTCTTCGAGCGACTGAAGCACGCGACGCGGCACATCGACCGTGACGTCTTCCAGGAAGGCATGCTCGCTGCGCAGCTGCGCACCGCGCGATTTCAACCGCTGGACGAATCCCGCACGAGCACCGGCTTTCAGGTGCACGATGACGCGCTGCTGCTGGTCGGACCCGCCGGAGCGGGATTTCCACGCCTGCAGGGCGAGATCGAGTTTGAGATGGCGTCCTGGGCCCGCAAACGCGGGCACGCTCATCGTCAGGAGCACGGCGAGCGCGGCCAGGACGGTCAGAACCCGGCTGCGGAGCCGGAGCACGGGACGAGTCATGGCTCCCTGAATAGCAGGGGCGGTACCACGAACCCGATGCCAGCTAACCGTTGATGCGCGTGGGGATTACAGGACTCGGTCGGGAATTACGGATTCGTCCGCGTGTTCCATCGTGACGCACGCACTTCGCGGCCGCGGCAGTCACGTCGTTCAGCATCAAGCAGTTGCGGCGAATGCCCCAGGACGGAACAGTGTGCCGGTTCGGAACGGCGAAATCCGTACTTGGGCAGGTCGGAGTGCGGAATTCGGAGCCCGCATTCAATTTCGAAATTCGCCCCTCATTCAGGCACTCCGCACTCCTCCATCCACAAGCAACGGCGGGCGCACGTCACTCGGTCTTCATCGCTTCGATGGGATTGGTTCGTCCGGCACGGAACGCGGGCATCGCGCTACCGAGCACGGTGACGACACCACAGGCCGCAACGACGGCTCCGATCGTCTGCGGGTCCGCTGGTTCGATCCCGGCGAGAATCGCCTGGAGGGTTCGGCCCGCGCTGAGGCCAGTCACCACGCCTGCCGCGACTCCAGCAGCCGACAGGAGCAGCGCGCGCTTCACGACAGAGATCACGATGTCGCTCGGTCTCGCACCGAGCGCTATCCGCACGCTCAGCTCACGTGCTCGCGCCGACACCGTGAACGCGAGCAGCCCGTGAACGCCGATACCGGCGAGGAGAAACGCCATCAGCGCGAAGCCCACGAGCACGCGCGCCTGCACACGGCGTGACGCGGTGTCGGCGGTCACGATGTCGGCGAGCGGCTGGACGTCCGAAATCGGCTGCTCGGGATCCGCCGCCGCGATGATGCGGCGTACCTCTGGCACGAGCGCCTCCGGCGTCAGACGGCTCCGCACCACGAGGTCTTTGGGCGTGAAGAAGGCGAGCCACCCGTCAGGCACCTGCTGATAGGAGAGATAGACCTGCGGCTCGCTCGTGCGCTCCAGCCCGCGGACACGCACGTCACCCACGACGCCGACGACCGTGCGCGTCTCGAAGGCGAAGAAGAATCGTCGTCCGATCGGATCGAGTCCTGGCCAGTGGCGTCGCACGAACGATTCACTGACCACTGCAACGTGCGGTGCCTTGTCGTCGTCTCCTTCGCTGATGTCGCGTCCCAGGCGCAGGGGAATCTGCATCGTGTCGAAGAAGCCAGGCGTGACGTAGCGGAGGCTCGCCGTCGGACCCGTGGTCTCGTTTGCCGTGGCTCCTTCGGGCACGACGGCCCAGATCCCGCCGCGCATCGTCATCGGCAGGAAGCTGATGTAAGACGCCTGCGTGACGCCTGGCAGCTGGCGCACTTCACCAAGCACTCGCCTGTAGAACGCGGCCCGCCGCATGGTCTGCATGTAGCGAGGGAAGGGAAGTGCCGTGCGGAATGTCTGGACGTCTTCGACGCGGAAGCCCGGATCCGTACTCTGCACACGCCACAGGGCCCTCAGCAGGAGGCCGGACGTCATCAGCAGCACGACCGTCGCCGTGACCTGCGCAACGACCAGCATCGACCGAAGCCGCTCGGTCGGCCGGCTGGTTCCGGCACGAGCGCCTTCCCGGAGCGCATCTGCACGCGTCCGCGATAAACGGAGCGCCGGGACGAGCCCGAATCCAACGCCAGTCACGAGCGTTGTGAACAGCGCGATGGCGAGCACGCGGGCATCGAGAGGCGGCGTCTCGGCAATCGGCAGGTTGGGCGGCACAAGGCGTGCGATGAGCGGCGCGGCGGCCATCGCGAGGCCGAGACCCGCAAGCCCGCCGATGCCGGCGAGCACGACGCTCTCGGTCAACATCTGCCGCACGAGCCGTTCGCGGCCGGCTCCGATCGCGCATCGCACGGCGAACTCACGCTGGCGGCTCAGGGCACGTGCCACCAGCAGCGACGCGAGATTCATGCACGCGATGAGCAGGATGCACAACGATCCGCCCGCCAGCGCCATCAACAGCAGCCGCAACCGATCCGACGCGTTGTCGCGGAGCAGGAAGACGCTGGCGCTGGTGCGTTCGTTGGCTTTCGGATAGGCGCGCTCGAGCTGTGCGGCGATCACCTTCATCTCGGCGCGGGCATCGTCGAGTGTCACACCGTCCCGAAGGCGTGCGATCGGGTAGATCCAGAAGTTGTCGCGCTCGCTGAAGTCGTCTGCGACCCAGCGGAACGGCACCCACAGCTGCGTCTCGCGCGAGGGAAACTCGAAGTCGGGACGCATCACGCCAATCACCGTGAAGCGTTCGTCGTTGAGGACGATGGTGCGGCCGACGACGCGCGGATCGGCTCCGAAATGACTCTGCCACAGGCGGTGACTGAGGATGACCGTGCCCGGGGCGCCCGGACGATCGTCGTCAGCAGTGAAGCTGCGTCCCACGCCCGGCGACACGCCCAGCGTGCCGAAGAGGCCCGCGGTGACGCTCGCGCTGGGGAGCCGCTCGGGCGATCCCTGCCCCAGCATGTTCACTGCGGCATCCGCGTATGCGGACAGGCTCGCAAACGAATGGTTCATCCGCTGCCAATCGCGGAAATTGGCCGGCGAGACCTCGAGCTGCGGATAGCCGCGGAACGACTGATCCTCCCAGACGCGCACGAGCCGGTCGGGCGCGTGAAAGGGAAGCGGACGCAACAGCACGTGATCCGCCATCGAGAACGTCGCCGTCGTCGCGCCGATTCCCAGTGCGCTGACCGCAATCGCGGTCAACGCGAACGCCGGTGCGCGGCGGAACAGCCTGCGGGTGTAGTGCAGGTCCTGCCGCAGCACATCCCAGTGCACGCGGCTCGCGTTGTTCACCACGTCGGCGATCGCCGCAATCCAGAACGCGATCACGGCCGCCGTCCCGGTCACGTCGCGCCGGCGGCGTGCGACATCCCGCCGCAGCTCCTCCCCGTACTCGGCACGGAACGACGCGGGATAGAGATAGAGCAGCAACTGATACGTACGCAGCATCACAGGCGCTCCGGACGGAATCCGCTGGCGCGCGCCAGCTTCAGGAGAGATGTTAGGCGGGACGTCTCGGCACGCGCGACCGACGTGCCAAATGGCGTAATCCGGTAGTAGCGGCGACGCTCGTCGTCGAGCTCGGGCACCGGCCGCTCGCGCAGCTCGACGATGAGCCCCTGCTCGAGCATCCGCTGAACCGATCGATACAGCGTTCCTGCGCTGAGCGTGACCTCGCCGTTCGTTCGGCTCGTGACTTCCTGCATGATCGCGTAGCCGTGCAGGTCGTCTCCCGCCAGCGCGAGCAGGATATGGAAGGTCGCAGGCGGCAGGGGCAGCAGCGAATCGATGTCCGGATCATGCATGCGCAGTGACTATATACGACGTGGATATAGTTGAAAAGGTTCCCGCGCACCTGTCTACCGCACCTCCTGTCCGCACTGTCCCGTCCGCACCTTCCTGCCGCACCCTCCTGCCGCACCTTTCATCCGCACCTTCCGTCCGCACCCTCGTATATGCCTTGCCTCGCCGGTGCTCTGCCGGTATCCTTTCGTGGTTACACACTCGTTACAGCGCATGTTCACACCTGTTTTTGCGTACATCGATCCAGGCTCCGGCGCCCTCGTCTGGCAGGCGCTGGTGGCCGGTGTCATCGGCGCCGGCTACTACTTCCGGAAGTTCTTCGGCCGCCTGTTCCACCGCCGGCCGAACGAGCAGCCGTCGTCGACGCGCCCCGAGTAAGCCCGGTGTCCGATCGTCCGGCCGGTGCCGCGTCGTTTCGCGATCCCGCCGGACAACTCTTCCGAATCGGCGAACGGCTCATCCGTGTCATCGGGCCCGCCGGTCTCGATGATTTCTCCGCGTTTTGCCAATCAGCGGCGGCCCGGACCTTCGGCGCCGACGGTCGTCTCGTCAGCGCACGCGTGCTCTCGGCCGACGAGCGTCAGGCTCTTGCGGATGGCCCACGACTCGCGCCCGCCCTCGGGCGGGCAGCTGCCGTGGTGGAGCACGAGCGTCTGTGGTTCCCGAGCTATCCGTATGAGTGGCCGGCCGAGATGCTGCACGCCTCGGCGCTGCTCACGCTCGACCTTGCGATCGCCACGCTCGATGAGCACCAGGGACTGAAAGACGCGACGCCGTTCAACGTGCTGTTCAACGGGCCCCGGCCTGTCTTCGTGGACTGGCTGTCGGTCGAACGGCGCGACCCGCACGATCCAACGTGGCTGCCGTACGCTCAAGCCGTACGGACATTCGTGCTGCCGCTCATCGCCAATCGTGAATTCGGCGTGCCGCTCGATCAGGTCTTCCTCTCGCGCCGGGACGGCCTCGAGCCCGAAGAGGTGTATCGCATGGCCGGCGGCGTGCGGCGTCTGAAGCGATCGCTCTTCGCGCACGCGACCATGCCGACATGGCTGGCCGGACGAGCGAAAGAGGGCGACACCGCCGCATGGACGCGCAAGACCGAAGCCGATCCGGACAAGGCACGTTACATCCTGCGGTCGGTCCTGAACGGCCTCCGACGGACCATCGTCCGCCTCGAACCGCCGCAGGCGGCGTCGCGGTGGACGGGTTACATGGCGGAGAAATCCCACTACTCGAGCGCCGACTTCGAGCGAAAGGAAGCGTTCGTTGCGCAGGCGCTTGCCGAGGTCCGACCGGCGCGCGTACTGGACGTCGGCTGCAACACCGGCCACTTCAGCGCCATGGCCGCTCGCGCCGGAGCACGAGTCGTCGCGCTCGATGGCGATCCGGCCGTGACGGGACAGGTGTGGCGGCGTGCGATAGAGGAGCGACTCGATATCCAGCCACTCGTCGTCAACGCGGCCCGGCCCACGCCGGCGACGGGCTGGCGTAACGAAGAGTGCCCTTCGTTCCTGGATCGCGCGAGCGGGGCGTTCGACTGCGTGCTCATGCTCGCGGTGCTGCACCACGTGCTCGTCACCGAACGCGTGCCGCTCGACGACGTCCTGCAGCTGGCGGCCGCTCTGACGCGCGACGCCGCGGTCATTGAGTTCGTGGCCCCGGAGGATCCGATGTTCAAGCGGATCGCACGAGGGCGGGATCACCTGCACACCGGCCTGACGCGCGAAGCGTTCGAGGCCGCCTGCCGTCCGTACTTCCGCATCGAACGCAGCGAACGCGCGGAAGGCGCGACCCGCGTACTCTATTTGCTGCGAAAGACGGCGTGATGCCGACGCGACAGGATGTCGCGATCGGCCTGTCGCTCGCGACGCTCTGGTTCATCGGCGTCTGGTCCGATCTCCTCCCGTTCCTCTATCTCTCGAGCCGCTTCCCCGTCGGAGCGCTGCCGTGCTGGCAGGACTTCCTCGCGGTGCTGCTGAACGTGTGCCTGCTTGGCGCCGCGTTCGCTGTCGGACGCGCGCTCATCCGCCGGGCGCCTGACTCGATCCGTGTGGCTGCCGGCTGGGCGTTTCTGGTATCGCTCATCGTTCCGCTGAACGTCATCCGAAATCACTTCCATACGCACCTGGAGCCGCTCCTGGACGCGATGGGACCGATTGCCGCGCGGACGCTGATCGCGCTCTTGATGATCGCTGCCGCGGCTGTCATCGTCCGATGGCGCAGCG
>JBKPMA010000664.1:0-8281 GCA_046731935.1 Acidobacteriota bacterium | reverse complement strand
CGGTGACGCTGACCGATGGCGGCGGGTTCACCTACGTCGCAGACAGTACCCGTAATCACGACGCCTTTACGATCAAAGTGTCGGATCCCGCCGGCGCATTCACTCTCGTGCGCGTCGTCGTGCTTCGGCGCTGGTAACTCTTGGAAGTTCGTGGTTCGTGGTCCATAGTTCGTAGCTGAACTGCGTCAAGCCGCTACGCACTACGGACTACGAACCACGGACTACGAACTACAGGTCACCACGCGATCGCATCGGACGGTGCGAACGCTCCACTTCCACCCGAGAACGTGGTCCGCGTGCCTTCGCCTCCGCCCCACGCGTAGAAGATTCGCAGTACGGTCGTGTTGCCGGCCCGCAGCGTGATCCCCGCACCAAAGCTCTTGTGAAATGCGTTGAGCCTCACGCGGGATGGCGTATCGAAGACCTGTCCGAGATCCATGAAGAGCAGCGAGCCAAACACGTTCTTGATCGCGCGCTCGTGCTCGATGACGATGCCAAGCGCGTTGGGCGCCCGGAAGCGGTAGTCATGGTAGCTGCGAAGGGCGGCGCGTCCGGCTTGATCCGTTCCGCCGACGGTCGGCTGCAGGTAGAAGGGCACCGCATCGCCATCGCCCGTATATGAAAGCGCCGCGAATCCCGTGGCCGAGAATGTTCCGATCGCCGCGTTGGGCGTGAAGGCATTCGTCCACAAGAGATCGAGGCGCCGGAACGAGTAGGGGCCGCCACTCGTTGCGTGATAGGCGCGGAGCAGCGCTTCTGCCGAGCTCCGATAGCCTTCACTCGTCGGATCGAGTGGATAGCGCCAGCGCACGCCCGCGCCGTAGATGAAGTACGACGTGGACGTGCCGATCGCAGGCGTCGTGCCTTCGCTGAATCGTGCGTCGACCGGGAGCTGCGATCCGGCAGTCGGCGCGCCCGGATCGAGCCATTCGCCGCCCCCGGCGAACACGGCCGACACGCCGTGATGAAGCGGGATGACCGCGAGTCCGGCGGCGACGGTCTTGTCGAGCGCGTATGCCGTCTGATTCGCTTTGAGGCTGTCGTTCGATGGACCGAAGTACGTGAGCTCCGCTAGATGTTGATGCTGTACGTCGATGACGGCGTGATTGTGATCGTTGTCGCGCTTCCGCGCGCTCCCGAGCATCGCCAGTTCGCCGCCAACCTGCCAGGATCCATTCGTTGACGCCAGCACATCGGCCGACATCGACAATCGCAGCGGCCGGCTCGCCAGCGCTCGATCGACGCCGAAGGTGGCGCCGCCGGCAAAGCCGCTCCCGGGCACGAGGGCGCTCGACACCGCCGGATGGATCCCGTCGCCCGTGAACAGCGTCCGGCCGAAGTTTTCCGCCTTGAACGATCGGTCGCGTCCGCCCGAGGCCTCCCAGATGCGGCACCAGGAGTCGGCAATGTCGCGCTGCTCTTTGTGGAACACACTGGCCAGCCAGCCGTGCGGGCTGGAGGCCCACGCGCGCTTGGCGTCCGCATCCTTCTGATCGCAGGTTTGAGCGGATGGTGCCGCAGCGCCGGTCTGAGCGGCGCACGGGAGCGCGCAGACGGCCGTGATGACGATCGCGCCGAGCGCGGACGCTCGCGCGCTCACGACCGCCGCCTCTTCCCACGCGAGCGGGAGACCGGCGCGCGCTTCCTGGTCGTCGCTCGCGATGGCTTCTTTGCCGACCGACGCGTTGGCCGTGCTGTCGGGCGCGGCTGAGGACGCTCGGGCGGAGGTGGACTGAGAATCGCATTCCCTCGCGCCAGGAATGCCGCCGCATCCTCTTCGGTCTTGACCGCGTCCGGATTGAGCTTCGCGGCGGCGGCCGGATGGTGGCGCTTCAGCATGAAGTGGACGTCCTGCACCTGCTGACGCAGGAGCCCTGAAACAGGGCTTCCACCGGTAGGTCTGGGTGCTGGTGTCTCGAGCGCCATGCGCGCCATCACCGGTGCTTCGGTGAACGGATTGTCTGTGCGCGGCTGAGTCCGCGTCAGCAGATGCAGGAATGTCGTTGCCCATTTCTCGCGTTCGAACGGCGAGTGCACCGCCGGAGGCCCGATGAACTGTTCGGTGACGGTAGCGGGGATCGATGCGTGCTCGTACGGCGTGTGATCGACCGTCCCCGACTCGATGAACGGGGAGACGACCACCGCCGGCACGCGCACGCCGAGGCGATCGAAGTCGAACCTGGGCGTCGTAGACGTGAACGAATCGGTGTGCGTCACCATCGGAGGGATTTCGTGATCGTAGAGGCCGCCGTGCTCGTCCCAGACAATGAGGAGCACCGTGGACTGCCACACCTGATCGTTCGATCGCAGCGCGTCATAGACTTCGCCGATGAAGCTGTCGCCCGCGACGACATCGTGATCGGGATGCTGATCGGAGGCGAGTGCGCCGCCGTGATCGACGTAGTTCGGCTCGATGAACGAGTACTCGGGCAGACGATTCTTCTTGCAGTCCCGCTTGAAGTCGCCCAGCAGCCCGAAGTAGCTGCCCTGATCCGCGAGCAGGAAGGTGAGACCGAGCGTGCTGCTCGTCGGATCGTAGTAGTAGATCTTGCCTTGCTTGCCCGCCTGACGCAGCCGCTGATAGATGCTCGGCCGCATCCGGAAGTAATCCGGTGACATGTCGAGGCGGCCGAAGGACGTGCCGAAGTGAGCGAACGCGCGGTTCGGGAGCGTCGGTCCAGGCACGGATGAGAACCACGCATCGCAGACCGCATACGAACGCGCCAGCGTGGCAAGCACAGGGAGCTGTTCCGGCTCGAAGCACCGCATGACCACGTCGCCTTTACCCTGCCCGGCGAGCTGCTCGTAGTTCTTCACGAAGCCCGACATGTCGGGATCGGTGACGGCGCTGCCAGAAGGCACGCCGTACATCTGCATGAAGACATCGACGAACTCGTGACCGGGATCGATGAGCAGCTGTCCCTGGCTGCCGGCGCCGGGGCCGATCGCGATCGACTGTCCGGCCGTCGTGTCGTTCGCGTACTCGCCGGGTAAGGCGCCGCGGATGGCAGAGTTCTCGCGCTTGAGCAATCCCAGCAGATGATCGAACGAGCGGTTCTCCATCATCAGCACGACAATGTGCTTGACCGTCGCAGCAGGCATCGGCCCTCCAGCAGATCAGATCCGCCAGCAATGAGGAGTCGGCGTAGCGGACTTTCGGTGTATCGCGACTCTGCCCGCCTTCGGATCGCGCGGCAAGCAAATTCGCGAACGTTGATCAGCTAGTGCTTGGAGTTGGGGAATCGTCTCAGACCGTGCCCTGCCAGCTCGACTGGTGTCGATGATGTCCGATCGTCAATGGACGCTTGCCGGGCGGTGGAGGGCCGCAAGCACTCGAGAGACAAAGTCTGCTTCGTTGCCGGCGTGCCAGCGCCAGACGACGACCAGGTCCTCGTCGGGGCAGATGGTGACCGTGTTGCTGCCGGCGCCGCGTGCCCCGAAGGTGTGTGGTGGCAGGCCCGGATAGTTCTTGCCCTGCGTGTTGAGCCAGAACAGGTAGCCGTAATCAGGGCCGTGTGCGCTCGGCTGCAGCGCGGCTTTCACGTAGTCCGGCGGCAGCAGCCGCCGATCGCGCCATTGGCCGCCGCGAAGCCAGAGGTAACCGAAGCGCGCGAGATCCCACGCACTGATCCAGACGCCGCCGCCCCACCGCGTGCCTCCACTCACCGACGCCATGGTGCGTCCGTCGATCTCCACGTAGCTGTTGTGATACGGCACCCACTTCCACGTGTCGGAGGCGCCGATGACATCCATGATTTCGTCCTTGAACACGTCGGGGACGGGCTTCTTGAAAATGCGGAGCAGCGAGAGCGCGAAGCGGTTCACACGCACGTCGTTGTATTCGTAGAAGGTGCCGGGCGCCTGAAGCGTCCGCGGCTTCCGCTCGCCTTCGCCGAACGCGGCGGCGCCAACGAAGTCGTCGCGCTTGCCCCACATCTCGCCTTCCCACTCGCTCTCTTGCTGGAGGTGCATCTTCCACGTCACCGGGTTGTTATGGGGCGAGTCGTAGCCGCCGTCCTTGACGGTGCTGCCAACGGGCTCCTCGAGATTGGCGATGCGTCCGTCGCGCACGGCGATCGCGGCAACCGTGGACAACATGCTCTTGGCGGCCGAGTAGGTCGGGTCGACCGACGTGGGATCGCCGAAGCTCGCGACCACGTAGCCCTTGTAAATCACAAGCCCATTCGTGTGCGCACGCCGCGTCGGCACGGAGCCGAGCAGCGATCCAAAGATGCGCATCTGATCGGAGAAGTCCATCGCGCGATCGGTCTCGTGCGCCTTCGCGAACCGAACGGCCTCCGCCAGCATTGCAGGATCCATCCCCAGCTCGCGCGGCGCCTTGGACGCCCACGCGCCTGGCGGCGGGAAGTACCGCGCTGACGGCACAGGCGCGGCCGCGTCGAGGACGCAGACGGCCAGCGCGAGGACGAACAGGATCAGGCGGCTGAGTCGTGGCATGACGCTCCAGGTGGCCGGATGATAGCAGCGAATGAAGCTGCCAAACGCATTCCGCATTCCGCATTCCGCAATCCGCACTCCGAATTTCTGATATAGCTAGTCCATGCCTTCTCCTCTTCGTGTGCTCGTTGCCGGCTGCGGCAACATGGGTGCGAGTCACGCTCGCGCGTACCACAAGATGCCTGAGTTCGAGGTCGTCGGACTCGTCAGCCGGGGCCCCAAATCCCGCGGCGCCATCAGCAAAGAGCTCGGCGGCCTTCCCGAGTTCGCGGATTACCACGAGGCCCTCTCGGCCACGCGCCCAGACGTCGTCAGTATCAACACGTATCCTGAGACTCACGCCGAGTACGCGCGGGCGGCCATTGAGGCCGGCTGCCACGTCTTCTGTGAGAAGCCGCTGGCCGAGACGGTGGCCGAAGCGCAGTCGATTGTCGACGCGGCGCGCGCCAAGAAACGAAAGCTGGTGATTGGCTACATCCTGCGCGTTCATCCCGCCTGGCAGAAGTTCATCGATCTGGCGCGCGGATTGGGGAAGCCGCTCGTGATGCGGATGAACCTCAATCAGCAGAGCCATGGCGTCGGGTGGGAGACGCACCGGAACCTGATGAAATCGATGAGTCCCATCGTGGATTGTGGTGTCCACTATGTGGACGTGATGTGTCAGATGACCGGAGCGAAGCCCGTGCGCGTGTCGGCCATCGGCGCGCGGCTGACCGAAGAGATCAAGGCGGGGATGTACAACTACGGTCAGCTGCTGGTCACCTTCGACGATGGATCGGTGGGTTGGTACGAAGCCGGGTGGGGGCCGATGATGAGCGAGACGGCCTTCTTCGTCAAAGACGTCATCGGGCCAAAGGGGTGTGTCTCGATCGTCAAGGATCCGAACGAGACCGCCGCGGTAGCCTCGAACGACATCGACAGCCACACCAAGACGAATTGTCTACGCGTCCATCACGCAGCGCTCGGACCGGACGGCAACTACGTGCGTCCGGACGAATACATCAACACCGAAGACGAACCCGATCATCAAGGCCTCTGCGATCGCGAACAGGCGTACCTGCTGCGCGCCATCCAGCAGGATCTCGACCTCACGGACCACATGCAGGACGCGGTCAACAGCCTGCGAATCGTGCTCGCCGCGGATGAGAGCGTGCGCAGCGGGCAAGTGGTCACCCTCTAGCGCTGTTTTCGTACGAGACCGCGCGAAACCGTCGCTTCATCACCATCTGCGGCCGCTATGAAGGTGCTGTTCGTCAACGAGGTAGACGTTTACCGGTTGCTGCCGATGGACGTCTGCGTCGGACTGATGCGCCAGGCGCTGACCGCGCTGGCTCGCGGCGATGCCGTGCTCCCGCTGCGCACCATGATGTGGTTGCCGGACCGTTCCGGTCTGCTCGGCATGATGCCGGCCTACCTTGGCGATCCGCAGAGCTTTGGCTTCAAGGTCGTCAGCGTCATGCCTCGCAATCACGGAACGCCGTTTGACTCGCACCAGGGCGTGGTGATGCTCTTCGGCATCTCGCACGGTGAACCGCTCGCGATTCTGGACGCCACGGCGATCACGGCCATTCGGACGGCGGCCGCGTCGGCAGCGGCCACCGATGTGCTCGCGAGTCCCGAGGCCGGCGATCTCGCGCTGCTGGGATCCGGGGTGCAGGCCCGAACGCATCTGGAGGCCATGCGGATCGTGCGGCCGCTCCGGCGCGTGCGTATCTGGAGCCGCACGCGCGCCAACGCGGAACGCTTCGCCCGTGAAGAAGCCACCGCCGCTGGACCGGAGATCGAGGTGTCGTCCACGGTAGACGAGGCCGTGCGTGGGGCGGATTTGATTTGCACGACGACGTCGGCGCGCGAGCCGATCCTGGCCGGGGCGTCCGTCGCGCCTGGTGCTCACGTGAACGCCGTCGGCGCCTGTTTCGCCGCGTGGCGCGAGCTGGACAGCGCACTTGTGCGGCGTGCGCGCCTCTATACCGACTGCCGCGAATCGTGTCTGAACGAAGGGGGCGACTTCCTGCTCGCGAAGAGCGATGGCGCGGTCGACGACGCCCACTTGCTGGGGGAACTCGGCGAGGTGCTCATCGGCCGAGTACCCGGACGTGTGTCGCCCGAGGACGTGACCATCTATGAGTCGCTCGGTGTGGCGGTCGAAGATCTGGCGGCCGCGCACGAGATCCACCGCCGGGCGCTGGCGGCCGGCGGCGGCCAGTGGCTGGAGTGGAGTGTGGGGCCGGATTGAAATTCATCGCGTCCGCGACGAGCGCCGGCGCGCATTGTGGCTGGACATATGATGGAGTCCATCATATGATGCCGCCATGGAGCCCGGAAGCGCGATCCGCGAAGCCAAGAAGGGCAGCGCCGAGCTCCTCGTCCTGGCGCTTCTGGAACACGAGCCCCGCCACGGCTATGAGCTGGTCAAGTCGATCGAAGAGCGCTCCCACGGCGAGCTGACCTTCAACTTCGCATCCTTCTACGCCACCCTGTACAAGTTCGAGGAGCGTGGGCTCATTCGCGGGCGCTGGGTGGAACGCGCCGGACAGCGCCGCCGCCGCTACTACACGATCACCGACGCTGGCCGCCAAGTACTCGAGTCCCAACGGCAGGAGTGGACACACTTCTTCCGTCTGATGCGCGATCTCGCGGGGCTGTCGCATGCCTGACGAGCCCGTACCACACTGGCGTCGCCTCGTGGAGGACGCACTCAGACCGGGCGGAAAGACGATCTCCGCCGACGTCATCGACGAGCTCGCATCGCACCTGTCCGACGTGTACGAGGCCGAGCGCCGGCAGGGCGGCTCTCACGTGAGTGCCCTTGCCGCGGTGGATGGCGTGCTCCGCGCAGCCACGCACAGCGAGCTCGAACAGGTCACGCGGGCGGTGTCGCCGTCATCACGCCTCGTCGAACGCCGACCATCCACAGCCGGCCGCTGGTTGAGCGACGTCCGGTTCGATCTGCGCTATGCCTCGAGAACGATGAGACGCGAGGTCGTCTTCACCGTGTCGGTGATCGTCATTCTCGCGGCGGGCATCGGTGCGACCACGGCGGCCTGGACGGTGCTGGATGCGGTGCTCTTCCGCCCGTTGCCGTACCCCTCATCGAGCTCGCTCGTCGTCCTGCGCCACGCGACGCCGACGTCAGACGGCCGGGCGTTCGCGCCCGCGGATTGGCAGGACTATGCCGCACGCCACCGGCACGAAGTACTGCTCGCGGCATACGCGTCGTGGCCGATGAACCTGACCAACAGCGGCCCGCCGGAGCGGCTGCGGTCCGTCATCGTGTCCGCCGAGTTCTTCAGCGTCGCGGGATCGCGTCCTGCCGCCGGCCGTCTACCGACGGCGCAGGACGATAGCCCCTCGGCTGCGCCCGTGGCCGTGCTCAGTCACGGTTTCTGGACGCGCCGTTTTGGAGCGAATCCTGGAACGGTTGGGATGCCAATCGTTCTGAACGGTCACGCCGCCACAATCGTCGGCGTGATGGGACCAGAGTTCGCGCTCCCGGCTCCGGACGTAGACCTCTGGATGCCGATGGGCCTTGCGCCAGCGGTTCTGGCGGATAGATCCGGAGAATGGTTGTCGGTGATCGGACGCCTTCGCCCGGGCGTGAGCGTGTCGCAATTGCAGGCGGAGCTGCAGGTGAGCGCGGACCAGCTCGCCAGACAGTACCCGCAGACCAACGCCGGCGACCGAGCGATCGTGACGACGCTGTTGGAGGATGTCGTGGACGCCGTACGGCGGCCGCTCTGGCTCGGCGCGCTGGCCGTCGTGTTCGTGCTGCTGGCCGGCAGCGCCAATGCCGCGAACCTGATGCTCGCGCGCTCTTCAGTGC
>JBKPMA010000663.1:0-1281 GCA_046731935.1 Acidobacteriota bacterium | reverse complement strand
GAGCTGGATCGAGCCGTGGAATCGTTTGGGGCTGCCGTGCGGTCGGATCCAGGATTCGCGGAAGCCCTCGTTGGACTCGGCCGCACCCTGACGTCGCTCAATCGTGGGGCTGAGGCCGTACCCGTCCTCGAACGGGCAACGACGCTCGATCCGGATAACGATGTCGCCTTTTATCAGCTCTCGCAGGCGTACGGCGCGGTTGGGAACGCGACCGCGCAACAGACCGCGCTTGCAACATTCCAGCGTCTGCGCGCCGCACGCCGTGGCGAGGGCGATTCGCTCGGGCCGGGCCGACCTGACGTGACCCGGCAGGAGCTGGCAGCCCAGCCACCGGGGCGTTGACCCGGGGCCAGGCGTAATGAGCGACATCGGCGTGCACACTGCCCGGCCTCCGGCCCAACGGATGGGAATTGCGTGCCTGTCGCTGGCGCTCGTATGCGTGAGCGCCCTCTGTATGGGCGCCCCTCCCGTCGGATCGCTCGCGCCTCGCAGCCTGCGGTGCGAGTATGCGACCGATCCGCTCGGCGTCGATGCCGCCGCGCCAGACCTGCTCTGGACGGTCGAAAGCAGCGTCGCAGGCGACTCGCAAACCGCCTACCAGATTCTCGTCGCCACGTCGTCCGACAATCTCGCTCGCGACCTCGGTGACCTCTGGGACAGCGGCATCGTGCAGTCGAATGAGACCTTCCACATCAGGTATGCCGGACGGCCGCTCTCCAGTTCGCAGCGCGTGCGATGGAAAGTGCGAGTGTGGGACGCACGGCGTCGCCCGTCGGCCTGGAGTCAGCCGGGCACGTGGACGATGGGTGTGCTGGAGCCGTCCGACTGGCAGGCGCGCTGGATCGCCGACCCCGCCGACAGCGAGACAGTGCTCCTCCGGCATCGGTTTGACGCCCGCCGCAGTATCAGCCGCGCGCTCGTCCATGTCTCTGGCCTCGGGCAGTACGAACTGTTCGTGAACGGAAAGAAGGCACAGGACGACCTGCTTTCTCCTGGATGGACCAAGTACGACAAGACCGCGCTCTATGACACGCGCGACGTGACCTCGCTCGTCAAGCAAGGCGCGAACGCGGTTGGAGTGCTGCTCGGCAACGGCATGTATCGCGTCCACTCGGGTCGCTACACGAAATTCACGGGCAGCTTCGGCACGCTCAAAGCGCTCGTCCACCTGCGGCTCGAATACGACGACGGTACGACCGAAATCATCGGCTCCGATCGGGGATGGCGCGCACACGCAGGGCCGATCACGTTCTCCAGTATCTTCGGTGGTGAGGACTACGA
>JBKPMA010000662.1:0-12100 GCA_046731935.1 Acidobacteriota bacterium | reverse complement strand
GTTTCTTCGTCAACCGCCCCATCGTGGCGATGGTGCTGTCCATCGTCATGGTGATGCTGGGCCTCGTGGCGATGCAGGGGCTGCCAATCGCGCAGTACCCCGAGATCGTCCCGCCCATGGTGCAGATCACCACGACGTTTGTCGGCGCGAGCGCCAACGACGTCGAGGCTGCCGTCGCCACGCCCCTCGAGCAGAAGATCAACGGCGTCGAGAAGGGCATCTACATGAAGTCCACCAACGCCAACGACGGCACGTTGACGTTGAAGGTGTCGTTCGAGGTCGGCAGCAACCTCGACATGGACAACGTGCTGACGCAGAACCGCGTGTCGGAGGCGACGCCGCAGCTGCCGCAGTCGGTGAAGAATTACGGCGTGGCGGTCAAGAAGGCGCTCGCCTTCCCGCTGCTCGTCATCTCGGTCAAGTCGCCGAACGGCACCTACGACAACAACTTCCTGTCGAACTACTCGACCATCAACATCAACGACAATCTGGCGCGCATTCCCGGCGTCGGGCAGATCAACCTGTTTGGCGGCAGCGACTACGCCATGCGGGTGTGGCTCAGACCGGACCGGATCGCGAAGCTCGGGATCACGGTTCCCGACATCGTCGCGGCGATCAACCAGCAGAATCAGTTGAGCCCGGCCGGCCAGATCGGCGGACCGCCGGCGACGAAGGGCACCGAATTCACCTATACGGTGCGCACGCAGGGACGACTGCTGGACGAGGCGGAGTTCGGCGAGATCATCGTGCGATCCAACCCGGACGGCTCAGAGGTGCGGCTGAAAGACGTCGCGCGCCTCGAGCTGGGCACACAGCTCTATAACGCCGTCGGCCGCCACAACGGCAAGCCGTCCGCAGTCATCGCGATCTTCCAGATCCCCGGCACGAACGCGCTCGACGTCGCCAACAAGATCAAGGCGACGATGGACGACCTCGCGACGCGCTTCCCGCGCGACATGACGTACGAGGTGTCGCTCGATACGACGCTGCCGGTGACCGAGGGCATCAAAGAAATCGAACACACGCTGCTCGAGGCAGTCGCCCTTGTCATCATCGTCGTCTTCATCTTCCTGCAGAACTGGCGAGCGACGCTCATTCCGCTCCTGACCGTGCCGGTCTCGCTCGTGGGCGCGTTCATGTTCTTCCCGCTGCTCGGCTTCTCGATCAACGTGCTCTCGTTGCTCGGCCTCGTCCTCGCGATCGGCATCGTCGTTGACGACGCGATTGTGGTCGTCGAGGCGGTCATGCATCACATCGAGCACGGGATGCAGCCGAAGGAAGCGACCATCAAGGCGATGGAAGAGGTCTCCGGCCCGGTCATCGCCATTGCGCTCATCCTGACCGCGGTATTCGTGCCGGTGGGCTTCATGGGCGGGATCACCGGGCGCCTCTACCAGCAGTTCGCGATCACGATCGCAATCTCGGTGCTGCTGTCGGCGGTCAACGCGCTGACGCTGTCGCCGGCGCTGGCGGCCATGCTGCTGAAGCCGCCGACGGGCAAGAAGACGCTGCTGACGCCGTTCTACAACGGATTCAACAAGGTCTTCGGCGTCGCCACGAACGGCTATATCTCGTTCACCTCCATCCTGGTGCGGAAATTCGTCATCGGGCTGGTGCTCATTGCCGTGCTCTCCTTCCTGGCGGTCCGTCTCGTGGGCCGCATTCCCGGTGGGTTCGTGCCCGAGGAAGACCAGGGCTACATCCTGGTGAACGCGCAGCTGCCAGACAGCGCGTCGCTCGAGCGCACGGATGCCGTGATGAAGAAGGGCGAAGAGATCATGGCGGCGAACCACGGGATCGAGGGCTACAACACGATCTCCGGGTACAGCCTGCTGACCGGCGCGTACTCGTCGAACATGGGTTTCTACTTCGTGGCGCTGAAGCCATGGGAGGATCGCCACACGGCCGAGGAGCACGCCAACGGCATCGTCGCGGCCCTCAATCGCGAGTTTGCCCGGCAGATACCCGAAGCCACCGTTGTGGCCTTCGGCCCGCCGGCCATTCCGGGCCTCGGCACGGGCGCCGGCTTCACGATGCAGATCCAGGACCGCGTCGGACGCGATCCCGGATACCTCGCCGATCAGACCGATCGTTTCATGCAGGCGGCGCGGCAGCGTCCTGAGATCGGACGCATCTCCACCCTGTACCGCGCGCGGGTGCCGCAGGTCTACGCCGATATCGATCGCTCGAAGGTCATGAAGCTCGGGACGCCGCTGCAGGACGTGAACAACACGCTCGGCTCCCTGCTCGGCAGCACGTACGTGAACGACTTCAATAAATTCGGCCGCGTCTACAAGGTGTACGTGCAGGCCGAACCCGAGTACCGCCGTGATCCGAAGCAGTTTGGCCTCTTCTTCGTGCGGAGTGCCGCCGGCCAGATGGTGCCGCTCGACACGCTGGTGACCGCGCGGTCGACGAGCGGTCCCGAGTTCACGAACCGCTTCAATTTGTACCGTTCGGCGGAACTCTCCGGCGTGCCCGCCCCGGGGTACAGCTCGGCGCAGGCGCTCGACGCGCTCGAGACGGTCGCGAAAGAGACGTTACCGTCCGACATGGGCTTCGATTGGGCGGACATGTCCTACCAGGAGAAGCGGGCTCCGAACCCGATGGTCGTCTTCGCGCTCGCCATCCTGCTCGTGTTCCTGGTATTGGCGGCGCAGTACGAAAGCTGGGGACTGCCGTTCAGCGTGCTGCTCGGGACGCCGTTTGCGGCCTTCGGCGCCTACTTCGGCCTGTGGGCGGCGCGGCATTTTTCTGAGAGCTACGTCAACAACGTCTTCGCGCAGATCGGACTGATCATGCTGATCGGTCTCGCCGCGAAGAACGCCATCCTGATCGTCGAGTTCGCGAAGATGCTGCACGAGCAGGGCAAGGATCCGGTCACGGCCGCGCTCGAAGCCGCGAAGCTGCGGTTCCGGCCGATCCTCATGACCGCGTTCGCGTTCATTCTTGGCGTCGTGCCTCTGCTCACTGCGTCCGGCGCCGGAGCCGAAGGACGCAAGGTCATGGGCATGACGGTGTTCTGCGGCATGCTCATCGCCACGATTCTCGCGGTGCTGCTCATTCCCGTGCTGTTCGTGACGGTGGAGAAGATCATCGGAAGCAAGCACACGGCGTTGCCTCCGGAGCCTGCGGTTCCGGCCGCCTCACATCACGGAGCGGGCGCATGAGCCCCCAATCGCACCTGCGCCGCCAGTTCGCCGCGGCGCTCGCCGTCCTGAGCACGCTGACCGGCGCCTGTGCCCCCGTGGGCCAGAACTACAAGCGTCCTGAGATGCAGCCGCCCGCCGCGTACAGGTGGGCCGCCGCGCAAGCCGGTGCCGAGTCGCTCGCGGATCTGCCGTGGTGGCAGGTGTTCGACGATCCGGCCCTGCAGCAGCTGGAACGTGATGCCATCGCGCACAACCTGGATCTCCGCCTTGCGATCGCACGCGTGGTCGAAGCCCGTGCCCTCGCCGGCGTCGCCAAGTCGTTTCTCTATCCAGAGGTGAACGGCACGTTCGGCTACACGACGAACCAGGGCACGCGCAACTCGCAGCCGGCGGGCGCCGGACCCGACGACGACCGCACGTACAACAACACGACACTTGCCGCGACGATGGCGTGGGAGGTCGATCTGTTCGGCCGCCTGAGGCGCAACAACGAAGCGGCGTTTGCGAGATACCTGGCGACCGAGGAAGGCCGCCGCGCCGTCCTCATCACACTCGTCAGCGACGTCGCGTCCTCGTATTTCCTGCTTCGTGAGCTCGACCTGCAGCTCGAGGTGGCCCGCCGGACGTTGCAGTTGAACGATCAGACGGTCGTCTACTACACGCAGCGGTTGGAAGGCGGGGTGTCGAACCGCCTGGAGCTCAATCAAGCCAAAGCGAATCAGTCGCTGACGGCGGCGTCCATCCCGGAAATCGAGCGGCAGATTGCCATTCTCGAGCACGCGATCAGTGTGCTCGCCGGGAGGCCGCCCGGCGCGATCGATCGCGGCCGTACGCTCGACGAGCAGCATACGCCGCCCCTCATTCCCGTCGGGCTGCCAGCGACGCTCCTCGAGCGGCGTCCCGATGTCGTGCAGGCCGAGCGGTTGCTGGTCGCCGCGAACGCCGACGTCGGGGCTGCCAAGGCGTTGTTCTATCCCACGATCACGTTGACAGGATCGCTCGGATGGGTCAGCGGCGATCTCGGCAAGCTGCTGCAGGGCGACTCCTTGATCTGGTCGGTCGGCGGCGGCCTGCTCCAGCCGATTTTCAACGGTAAACGGATCCGCCGGAACTACGAGGCTGCCCAGGCGCGTTTCGATCAGGCCATCGCGACGTATCAACAGTCGGCGCTCAACGCCTACCGCGAGGTGGCGGATGCGTTGATCACGATCCAGAAGCTTGCAGAAATACGGAAAGAGCAAGAGGCCGGTGTGCTGGCGTTGCGCGATGCGTCAGAGCTCTCGCGCGATCGCTACGAGACGGGGCTCTCGACGTATCTCGAAGTGCTCATCGCAGACCAGCAGCTCTTCCAGCTGGAACTGCAATTGGCAGCCACGCGAGGCGAACAGCTGCGCGTGATCGCCCAGCTTTACCGGGCGCTGGGAGGCGGCTGGCAAATGGAGCAGGCAGCGACTCCACCGTCGCCGCCCCCGCCGCCGGCGCCGTAGTACCGCCAACCGATGACGATTGACGGATGACGATTGACGAATAGCCTCGCGCAGCGTGGTTGAACGGTCGCGGCGCGACCGGGCCGGCATTCGCCAATCGTCAATCTGCACTCGTCACTGCAATCGATTCGTCATTCGACATTCGTCAATGGACTATGCGTGACGTCCTGAAGGCTCGGATTCCGGCGCTGGCGTGGCTCGCCTCGTACGACCGTGCCTGGCTGCGTTCCGACGTCACCGCCGGTGTGACCGCAGCATCGGTGATCATCCCGAAGGCGATGGCGTACGCGACGCTTGCCGGGCTCGCCGTCCAGATCGGACTCTACACGGCGATCCTGCCGATGGTCGCCTACGCGATGTTCGGCAGCTCCCGGCGCCTCAGCGTGAGCACGACGACGACGATCGGCATCCTCACGGCCGCTGAAGTCAGCCAGGTCTCGCCGAATGCGTCGGCAGCACAGGCCGCGGCGACCGTGACGACGCTGGCGGTGCTGGTGGGGTTGGCGCTCGTGATCGCGGCGGTCTTGCGGCTCGGGTTCGTAGCGCGCTTCATCTCAGAGCCGGTCCTCACCGGATTCAAGGCTGGCATCGGCATCGTGATCGTCGTGGATCAGATCCCGAAACTGTTCGGGCTGCATCTGCACAAGGGCTCGGTACTTCAGACGATCACCCAATTGTTTGCGAACCTGCCGCACACGTCGCGCCCAACGCTGATCCTTGCGGCGGTCACGATTGCGGTGATGCTGCTCATCTCAAAGTTCGTTCCGCGGGCGCCGTCTCCGCTTGCGGCCGTCATCCTCGGCATCGCGGCGTCGGGGCTGCTCGCGCTGCAAACGCGCGGTGTCGAGGCGATCGGCGCGATTCCCTCCGGCCTGCCGGCGTTCACGCTGCCAGACGCAAACCTCGCGCTGCTGCTCTGGCCAGGAGCACTCGGGATCGCGCTCATGAGTTTCACCGAGTCGATTGCCGCGGGGAGAGCATTCGCCAAGGCGGGAGAAGGCACTCCAGACGCGAACCAGGAGCTTCTGGCGCTTGGAGTCGGCAATGCGCTCGGCGGCCTGTTCGGCGCGATGCCTGCTGGCGGCGGAACGTCGCAAACCGCGGTCAATACCCGCGCGGGCGCGTGCACGCAGGTGTCGTCGCTCGTCACGGCCGCGGCGACGCTGCTGGTCATCCTCTTCCTGGCGCCGCTGATTGCGCTGATGCCGCAGGCCACGCTGGCGGCCGTCGTGATCGTCACGTCGATAGGACTGATCGCCCCCGCAGACTTTGCTGCGATCCGCCGCGTGCGCACCGTGGAATTCCGATGGGCGGTGGTCGCCACGCTCGGTGTCATCGTGCTGGGCACGCTGCCCGGGATTCTTGCAGCCGTCGTCCTTTCGATGGTCAGCCTGCTGCGGCAGTCGAACGATCCTGCGGTTCACGTGCTCGGTCGCAAGCCAGGCACCGACATCTTCAGGCCTCGCACGGCCGAGCATGCGTCCGACGAATCCATCGCCGGACACCTGTTGCTGCGTCCCGAAGGCCGCATCTACTTCGGAAACGCGCAGCGTGTCGTCGACAAGGTGCTGCACCACGTCCAGAGCATTCCGGCGCACGTCGTCGTGCTCGATCTGAGCGCGGTGCCTGATATCGAGTACACCGGTCTGAAGTCGCTGACGGAGCTCGAGGCGTCGCTGCACGAGTCGGGCCGCGTCATGACGCTCGCGGCACTGAATCCCGCCGCGCTCGCCGTCATTCAGCGGGCCCCACTCGGTGAGCGGCTCGGCCGCGGCCGGATGTTCTTCACGCTCAACCAGGCTGTGGCCGCGCCGGTCAACTAGGAGGAACTCGCGACATGTCCCAACCAGGCACGCGCATCGAACACGACCTTCTCGGTGAGCTCGCCGTACCCTCCGATGCGTACTACGGGGTGCAGACGGCGCGAGCGCTGACGAATTTCCATATCTCCGGCGTTCAGCTGCGACTGTATCCCGATCTGATCAAGGCCTTCGCGATGGTCAAGATGGCGGCGGCCCGGGCCAACTTTGCCTGCGGCCAGTTCAGCCGCGAGATCCTCACCGGCATGGAACAGGCGTGTCAGGAGCTCATCGACGGCAAGCTCCACGACCAGTTCCGTCTCGACGTGTTCCAGGGCGGCGCGGGTACCTCGACGAACATGAACGCAAACGAGGTGATCGCGAACAGGGCGCTCGAGCTGATGGGCCACGCGAAGGGCGAGTACGAGTACTGCGATCCGCACGACCACGTGAACTGTTCGCAGTCCACGAATGACGCCTATCCAAGCGCCCTGCACGTGGGCATGGCGCTCGGCAACCAGCGGCTGATCGCGTCCGTCAACGAGCTGATCGCGTCGTTCAAAGCCAAGAGCCGTGAATTCGGCGACATCGTGAAGATGGGGCGCACGCAGCTGCAGGATGCCGTCCCCATGACACTGGGGCAGGAGTTCGGCTCGTTTGGCGAGACGCTGGCGGGTGAAGTCCGGGCGCTGGAGTCGATCCAGCGCGTGCTCTGCGAAGTCAACATGGGCGGCACGGCGATCGGCACCGGGCTGAACGCACCGGCAGGCTACGCGGAGGAGTGCACGAAGCAGCTGGCCGCCATCACTGGCCTGCCGATCTACCTCGCGCCCGATCTCATCGAAGCCACGCAGGACACGCAGGCGTTCGTTCTCTACTCGTCCTGCATGAAGAGTCTGGCCATCAAGCTCTCCAAAGTGTGCAACGACTTGCGGCTGCTCTCATCGGGTCCGCGCTGCGGGCTGCGCGAGATCAATCTTCCGCCCAAGCAGCCCGGCTCGTCGATCATGCCCGGCAAGGTCAACCCCGTGATTCCCGAAGTCGTGAGCATGGTGTGCTTCCGGGTGATCGGCAGCGATCTGACGGTATCGATGGCCGCCGAGGGCGGGCAGCTGCAGTTGTCCGTGGTCGAGCCCGTCATCGCCGCATGCATCTTCGAGGCACAATCGATGTTCATCAACGCGGCGCGGACGCTGCGCGAACATTGCGTCGAGGGGATCACGGCGAATCGCGACGTGTGCGCGCACTACGTGGCCTTCAGCATCGGCACGGTTACGGCCTTGAACCCGGTGATCGGATACGAGCGCTCGACCGAGCTCGCCGCCGAAGCGATGCGCACGGGCCGCGGGATTCTCGAATTGATTCGCGCGCAGAAGCTGTTGACCGACGAGCAGATCGCGCAAGTGCTCGATCCGGTCGCGATGACGGGACAGAAGCGGCGCGTATGAATCGTGGCTTGTGGGTGTCCCGTGGCGGCTGCCTGCTCCTGGCAGCGGCCATCTGGGCGTGGCCTGTGCCCGACGGTCTGACGCCGGCGGCCTGGCATCTGTTCGCGATCTTCGCGGCGACGATTGCGTCGGTCGTGGTCGGTGCGTTGCCGATCCTGGCGGCGTCCATCCTCGGCGCGTCCATCGCGGTGCTGGCGGGTGTCATTCCGGCCGCGGACGCCTGGGCGGGATTCGCCAATGGCACGATTCTCCTGATCGTGACGGCGTTCCTCGTCGCCCGCGCGGTCGTGACGTGCGGCCTCGGCGAGCGCATCGGTCACTTCGTCGTGAGCCGGTTCGGACGTTCGACGCTGGGGCTGGGATACAGCCTGTTTCTCGTGGACGCCGTGATCGCGCCGGCATTCCCCAGCAACACCGCTCGTTCTGGGGTGCTTTATCCGCTCGCGGCGTCACTGGCGGAGACGGCGGGAGCGAAGCGCGGCGACCCAAGCCGCGCACGGCAGGGTGCGTTCCTGATGTTCGCGGGTATCGCGAGTCTGGGTCTGTCGTCGGCGCTGTGGCTCACGGCAATGGCGGCCAATCCTCTGGGGACTGAGATTGCACGCGCACAAGGGCTTCACATCGGTTTCGGCACGTGGCTCATCGCCTCGTCGGTGCCGACGCTGGCGGCGATGGCCCTGCTGCCGTTCGTGCTCTACAAGCTCATGAAGCCAGAGGTCACGGCGACACCCGAAGCGCCAGCCGCCGCTCGTGCGGCGCTGAAAGCGCTTGGTCCGCTGACGCGGCCCGAGTGGATCGTGACCGTCACCTTTGTCGTGATGGTCGGGCTGTGGGGATCGGCGTCCATCCTCGACGTGGACGCGACGGCCGTCGCCTTTCTCGGGTTGGCGGTGTTCATGGTGACCGGCGTGCTCACGTCCAACGATATCGCCAAGGAGGGTGATGTGCTCGCGACCTATATCTGGTTCGCGCTGCTCTTCACGCTCAGCACGCAGCTGAACGATCTCGGTTTCATGGGATTCGTCGGTCAGCGTCTCGCAGCGGCGATGCTCGGCGTCACGCCACTCCTGGCGGCCCTGGTCCTCGTGATCGCCTACGTGCTCCTGCACTATCTTTTCGTCAGCCAGACGGCACACCTGCTCGCGCTCTTCGCCGTGTTTCTCGACGTCGGCGCCAAAGTCGGCGTGCCTCTCTTCCCGCTGGCATTCCTGCTGCTGTTCGCGACGAACTTCTTCAGCGCGATTACGCCCCAGGGATCCAGCGCGAATCTGCTGTTCGCCGCGAGCGGCTATCTGTCTCAACGCGATCTGTACCGGCTGGGTGCGGTGACGACGGCGGTGAATCTCGCCGTCTATCTCGTGATTGGAATTCCCTGGCTCGTGCTGGTGGGACGGTGGGTGTGATGTCCATCGGCCCGCGCCACGACCGTTGACTTGGACCGGAGACAACCATGTTGATTCGACAGCATCTTCTGGCCAGCACGATTGCCGCCGCACTGCTCGTTCTGCCATCCGCGGCCGCGCGCGCTCAGACGCCGCCTTCGGGGCTCCCACGGGTCGTCATCCTGGCAACCGGCGGCACGATTGCCGGCGTGCAGCCAAAAGAGGGCGAGCCCGGCTATAAGGCCGGCACCCTCTCGATCGACTCGCTGATCAAGGGCGCTCCCGGAATCGAGAAGCTCGCGCGCCTCGACGGCGAGCAGATCGCGAGCATCGGCAGCCAGGACATGAACGATGCCGTCTGGGCGAAGCTCGCGAAACGCGCCAACGAGCTGCTGGCCTCGAATGACGTGGACGGCATCGTCGTGACGCACGGCACGGACACGATGGAAGAGACGGCGTTCTTCCTGGGTCTCGTGCTTCGCAGTGACAAGCCGGTCGTGCTGGTTGGATCGATGCGTCCGGCGACGTCCGCCAGCGCGGATGGTCCACTCAACCTCTACAACGCGGTCGCCGTCGCGGGCGATGCGAACGCGAAGGGCCGCGGCGTCCTGGTCGTCGCAAACGATGACATTCACTCCGGGCGCGACATTCACAAGACACACACGACCGCCGTGCAGACGTTCGTGTCCCTCAATCGGGGTCCCATCGGCCGTGTCTACTACGGCAAACCGATCTACTTCAACATGCCGAGCTACCGGCGGACGACGAACAGCGAATTCCCGGTGCCCGGAACGACCTCGTATCCACGCGTGGACATCGTGTACGCGCACGAAGGCGTGGACGGCACCATGGTCCGCGCGGCCATCGCTGCCGGATCCAAGGGAATCGTGCTGGCCGGAGTGGGCGACGGGAACGCCACCAAGGATATGATTGATGCGCTGGCCGAGGCGCGCCGCCAGGGGCTCGTGGTCGTGCGGAGCAGCCACGTCGGCTTCGGCCTGGTCCGCCGCAATCTCGAAGTCGATGACGACAGCCTCGGGTTCGTGGCCGCGATGGACCTGAATCCTCAGAAAGCCCGCGTCCTGCTGCGGATGGCGCTGACGATGAGCAGTGACGTCAAAGTTATTCAACGCGTCTTCGAAGAGTACTGAGTTCGCGCCCGATGGCGGGCGAATGGGGAACTGCATGAGACGACAGTCACGCGCGCGGTCGGTGATCGCGCTGATCCTCGGTATCGCCATGACGATCCAGGTGCCGGGCGTTGGAATTCTTGTCGCCGCGCAGGCTCCGGCAGCGAGTCCTGCCAAGCCCGCGCCGGCGCAGACGACGGCACCCGCCAAAGCCACGACACAGCCGAAGGCCGCGGCCCAGCCAGCCGCCGCGTCCACGGCCAAGTCGGCCGCCGCGCCCGCGGTCGATGCCGACGGCGGATGGCCGCGTGCGTACCTCACGCCGAGCGGCGGGCAACTGCTCATGTACCAACCGCAGATCGCGAGCTGGGACGCCCAGAAGCGGATGGTTGCGTACGCGGCGGTGTCGTATCAGCCCAAGGGCGCCCAGAAGCCGGAGCTCGGCACGATCAAGGTTGAGAGCGACACGACCGTGGCGGTGGCGGAGCGGCTCGTCAAGTTCGCGAAGTTGCAGGTCACCGAGGTCAAATTCAATTCGCTCGACCGCGACAAGACGCGCGAAGTCGTCGACACGATTACCGACGGCATTCCCGACAAGGAGCGCGTGATCGCACTCGATCGCGTGCTGGCCCATCTCGATACGAGCGGGATCATCCCGAAGAACGTCGAAGGCGTGAAGGCGGATCCGCCGCCGATCTTCTTCAGCACCAAGCCGGCGGCCCTGATGATCGTGGACGGCGACCCGATCTGGAGCCCGATCAAAGACAACGACCTCAAGTACGCCGTCAACACGAATTGGGATCTCTTCCAGCTCGAGCTCACCAAGCGGTTCTACCTGCGCAACGAGCACTCGTGGCTCACGGCGACCGACGTCAACGGGCCGTGGTCGCCCGCAGGCACGTTGCCCGAGAGCTTCAAGAAGCTGCCCCCGGACGACAACTGGAAGGACGTCAAGGCGGCGCTGCCCGGCAAGAAGCTCGACGCCAAGAACATGCCGAAGATCTTCGTCAGCATGAAGCCTGCCGAATTGCTGCTCCTGAAAGGCGAGCCGAGCTACCTGCTGGTGAACGGCACGAGCGATCTGCTCTGGGTGCAGAACACTGACAGTGATGTCTTCCGGATGGGCAAGACGGGTCCGGTCTATTACCTCGTGGCAGGACGATGGTTCTCCGGCCCCGGCTTCAACGGTCCGTGGACGTTTGCCAGCACGCAGCTGCCCGCGGACTTCAAGAAGATCCCGCTCGAGCACCCGCGGTCGCGCGTGCTCGCCTCGGTGCCTGGCACGGCCCAGTCGGCGGAAGCCGTCCTGCTCGCGCAGGTGCCGCAGACAGCGCGTGTGAACAAGAAGGAAGTCAAGGCACCCGAGGTCGCCTATCAGGGTGATCCGAAGTTCGAACCGATTCCCACGACCTCGGTCGCGCGTGCTGTGAACACCGACAAAGACATCATCAAGGTCGGCGATCTCTATTACATGTGCTTCCAGGGCGTCTGGTTCATGGCCAAGGCGCCGACGGGCCCGTGGGAGGTCACCGGTACGGTGCCCAAGGAAATCTACGAGATCCCCGTGAGCTCGCCCGCGCACAACGTGACGTACGTCACGGTCGAAGACGACTCGACGGACTGGGCCACTTTCGCAACAGTTGCCGGCTACACCGGCATGATGGTGGCGTGGGGCTGTGTGGTGTGGGGTTCGGGCTACTAC
>JBKPMA010000661.1:0-6920 GCA_046731935.1 Acidobacteriota bacterium | reverse complement strand
GTTGACGAGTGCCACCGTCGCACCGTCCGGAGCCGCCACACGCTGCTCCAGATCCAGCATCGTGAGGTCTCGCCCCGCCAGCCGCTGAATCCCCATCGTCTCGATGAAGCCAGGCGACACCTCGAGGGAGTATACCTCTCGCGTGTCCGGAACGCCGCCAGGCAGTCTGACCAGACACGAGGTGGCCGATCCCTCGACCAGGCCCCATGATGACAGCGCCGCGGCGCGGACCGACGGGAGCGCTCGTACACGGTCGAGCACCGGTGCCGCCAGGGCCTGCACGGATCGGACGCTGGCCCGTTCGCGATCCCGGAGCTCGTCTGACGAGATCTTGAAGAGCGCAATGCCCGTCTTCTTGAAGCCGGTGTCCATTGTCGTCAGCCTCGCAAACGACGAGACGAGCAGACCTGCGACAAAGACGACTGCGAGTCCGAACGAGAGCTGCGACACGGCGAGCGGCCGAAGGATGCCGATGCGGCTCGCAGCGCGGCTGCCGCCAATCTTCAACGCGGCCATTGGTGCCGTGCGCGACGCACGAAGCGCCGGGAGGAGGCCGAACAGCACCGTGCTCAGGACCACGATGCCGCCCAGCAACGCGACGACATTCCGGCCCGGTCGCAGGTCAAGGTAGATCGACACGCCCTCTGGCGAGAGCGTTCGGACGATCGCCGGTGTGACGACCATGGCGAACAGAACTCCGAGCGCACAGGCGGCGGCCGACATCATGAGGCTCTCGACCAGCAGTTGCTGAATGAGGCGCCTGCGTCCCGCTCCAATGGAGATGCGCAACGCCATCTCCCGTTCGCGGGCGGCCGCGCGCGCCGTCAGCAGGCTCGCAATGTTGGAGCACGCGATGAGCAGGACGAGCCCGACGACCGCGGAGAGAATCCAGAGCGGACGTTCGAATGTCGTACGCAAGTCCGACGCACCATTGCGCGCCGGGAGCATCTGCAGCGGCGTGCGAAGGAAGCGCGAGATCAGATCCTTCGGTGTATCGGGTGGCACTTCCTTGACGCGATCCCGGCGGAACGCCGTGAACGCTGACTGCAGGCGCACCTGCACGACGGATTGGTCGGCGTCCGGAGTCAGCTGCCCGAGGATCCGAAACCATTGGTTGCCGCCGCTCGTCAGCGCCTCCGGCGAGTACGTCGTGAGCGGCACCCACACATCGGTCCGGACGCCGGGCTCGAAACCGGTGAACCCGTCCTGGACGACGCCGACGATTGTGAAATTCCCACGGTCGAAGCCGATTTCTCGCCCGAGGACGTTCGGATCGCCGCCAAACCGGCGTACCCAGAGCGCGTGACTCAGCACGGCCACTTGTGCCGGATGCGCGGGCTCGTCGTCACTCGGCAACAGCAGCCGGCCCCGCGCCGGGGTCATGCCAAGGCTGGTGAAGATACTTCCTGACACGAACTGTAGGTTCGTCTTCTCGGTCGCACTGCCAGGCCCACCGAGAGCCACGTCACGCGGACCGGCCTGATACGAGAGTCCAAACAGCGACACGAGATCACCGGCCGTCCGGCTCATTCGCTCGAAGCCTGGAAAGCTGAAGCTCGTACGAACACGCGGCGCTGCGGAATCGCTCGAATCAGTGAGATCCGTATAGGCCAGCGTGACGAGACGGTTCGGCTCGCGGATTGGCAGCGGACGCAGCACGAGCGCGTCGATCAAGGAAAAGGCCGCGATGCATGCGCCCATCGCGAGTGCCAGCGAGAGCACGGCGGCGCCGGTCACAACCGGATTCTTTCGGAGAACGCGCGCTCCGTATCGTGCGTCGCGCAGGAGCGCATCCATCCACGGAAGCAGCTTGATGTCACGGCTCTGTTCGCGAAGAACCAGGGCATTCCCGAGGGCGCGGCGGGCGTGACGCGCCGCCTCGTCGGGCGACTGCCCGGCCTCTATCAGCGCGCGCGTACGCTGTTCGATGTGGAATTGCAGCTCCTCATCGACAATGTCGTCTACACGTGAGCTCCGAAATACGTTGAGGAAGCGCGAAACCAGGGACATGAACGCTCACCTTTGACCTGAGCGGGTTCGCAGGCGCCAGCGACAAATACACAGATGTCTTAGTAAGTATACTGAGTATTTGCCGGCATTCAAGCGCCACGAGTCGCCTGGCCCCAGTGGTTGGACGTGCCGCTGGAGAGCGCCGATCAGTGAACGCGGAAGAGGCCGATCTGTGTCACCATCGCGCGAAGGCTCGCGGACACAGGGTAAGGAGGAAACGCAATTGGCCTGAGACCGAGCAGATCGATGGTGGCCACGACGGTTTGCTGGTCGTTGTCCAGAATGTCCAATTGTGCGGCCCGAGGAGCTTCGCCGGCTGCAGCGGCGGCGGCCCATTGATCGAGATCGGCGAGTGTACTGCCTCCTGGCGCGGCCGCCACAATCAGGTCGTCGAACTGCGGCGTTCCTGCCCTGAACACTTGCGTGCCACCTGCCTGGAGCGGAATCTTTGGCACCGACATGTGGAGGCCGCGGACCGACGCCACATGGCTGCCCTCGACGTGTTCGATGGACAACCGGAACCCCGATTGACGGAATCTGGGTCCCCCACCCTGCAGGAATCCTCCTGGCTTGCTCGCCGCAATCCGATCCGGGACCGCAACGAAGCTGACCCTGCCATTTGCGGCGCTGCTGCCATCAAAGTCCGAGATGCGGACATCGGTGAGGAAGGAGCTGCCGACACTGAACTGCGACACGACGATGCCTGATTGGTCGACCTGGAAGATGGTGAGCTCGTGCCCGCGCGGGTTGCCCTGCATCGTTTCGTACGCCCAATCGAGTACCGGACGGGCCAACTCCGCGATGCTGAAGTAGCAATCCTCGTACTCGAGCGACTGAATCTTGGCGTAACAGCCAGCAAACGTCTGGAGTGGAATGGCCCCCGTGCCATCGACATCGAGGTAGAAGACGCCTTGATACGGCGTGGGCGGTGTCGCAGCGACAGCCATCTGCCCTGCGGGCCCCTGCGGACCGGCTGGACCAGGTACGCCCTGTATTCCCTGAGCCCCCGGCTCGCCCGCAGGACCCGCCGGACCCTGCGGTCCTGGCAGTCCCTGCTCTCCGCGCTGCCCCTTGTCGCCGGTGTCACCTTTCGGCCCCTGAATCGCCCAGTGCATCGGTGTTTCGGCGGCGGCCGTCGGACGAACGAGGCAGGCCCCGTTGACGCCGACGATGCGGACGACGCCGGTCAGGTTGGCGACGCATGCGTGGACCACTGCGGGATCGTTGTTGCCGGCATGCGCGCCGGCCAGCGATGGGAGAAACACGATCGCCAGCGCAGGCAGGGAGAAACGGATCATGTGCACGTTGGTTCCTCTCAGGTGCGAGCCATGGCAAAGCCCGGGGTCGTGTTGCTGGCCAGCTCTTGGGTGAATACGCGCCGCGCGCTGAAAACGGCACGCGACGATGCGGTAGAGTAGCGGCGCTCATGTGCGGAGGCAGGATGACGACGCTGCGGCTGAACGCTCGCGGGCTGTTGATGCTGGGATTTGCCGTGGCGGCGGGCTCCGCGGCACTCGCGGAGACGCATAAGCTCACGCCCACGGCCAAGACGGTCACGTGGGGCTACTTCGATGCCAGCACGCCGCCGGTACTACGCGTGAAGTCCGGCGACACCGTGGATATCGAGGCCCTGATCGCTGCGGCTCCGCGGCAGCTCGATGCGGCGGGCGTTCCACACGATCAGATCCAGCCCGCGCTTCTGGACATCGATCGCGAGGTGAAGGAGCGGGGCGAGATCCCCCACATCCTGACCGGCCCGGTGTATGTCGAGGGCGCTCAGCCGGGCGACGTGCTCGAGGTCAGGATTCTGTCAGTCGATCTGACGATTCCGTACGCGGTCACCTTCTTCATGCCGGGCCGCGGCTTTCTGCCCGACGAGTTCCCCTACTTCCACGCGAGGTCGATCCCGCTCGACATGACTCGCAAGGTCGCGAACTTCGCACCCGGCATCGAAGTGCCGATCCGTCCCTTCTTCGGTGTGATGGGCGTCGCGCCGCCGCCGCTGAGCGGGCGCATCAGCAGCGGACCGCCCTGGATCCACACGGGCAATATGGACAACCAGGAACTGATTGCCGGCTCGACCCTGTACGTGCCCGTTCATGCGGCCGGCGCGCTCTTCTCCGTGGGCGATGGGCATGCGGCGCAGGGCGACGGCGAGGTCTGTGTGACCGCGATGGAGACATCGCTCCGCGGCACGTTTCAGCTCATCGTACGCAAGGACATGAAGTTGGACTGGCCGCGCGCCGAAACGCCCACCGATTACATGACGATGGGGTTTCACGAGAACCTGACCGACGCGACCAGGATCGCCGCCGACCAGATGATCGATCTGCTGATCAGAGACAAGCACCTCGATCGCTCGTCGGCCTACGTGCTGGCCAGCAATGCGATGAACCTGCGCATCACGCAGCTCGTGGACGGAAAGGTCGGCGTGCACGCGCTCCTGTCGAAGGCGATCTTCAAGCAGTAGTGTTCATCGCCTGTCCCGCGCGATTCGGGGACACGAAGCGGGTCCAAAGAGTGCGCCGGCTGCGTCCGCTGAGTGTCTTTAGAACATGCCGTGAAGGGTGTACCAGGCCCGGACGCGGGACAGCACCTCGGGATCGGTCGCGACCTCGGCATGAGTGAGGCGCCAATAGAGATGGCCTTCGTGTGGGGCGGTGAGGACCGAGTCGAGGCGTTTGTCGAGGAGGTACGGGACGGCGTAGTCCAGCAGGCCGTGGTGCCACTGATACGGGGCCTGAATGCGTTTGGCCTCGGCGACGCTCGGGATCGGCATGCCGTCGCGGTGGACGGCATCCAGCAGGACACCGCCGGACGTGTGTGACGCGACGCGGATGTCGTCGGGATAGGCGGCGACAAACGCCGTCGTGACGAACGCTCCCATGCTGTGTCCGTGTGCGGCCACGCGCCGGACGTCCACGTAGCGGAGGCGCGCCAGGACAGTAACCGCCGCGTGTGCGCGAAACACGTTTTCCGGGCTCCCACCTTGCTCGAGCAGCGTCCCCGAACCGCCGCCGGGCGCCCCACGAGCGTGGGTGTAATTGACCGCGATACAGACCAACCCCCACGTGCGCATCACGCTGCCGAGCGCGCGGCCATACGACTCCGCGTTGCCTCCGGCGCCATGGCTGAGCACGACCGCGGGGAATGGTCCGCGGCCGCGCGGCTTCAGCAGGATGCCCTGAAGATCCACGGCCTTCCCCTCTAACGTGCCGACCAGTGTCCACGTCGCGCCTGACGCAGACTCGGGATCGCCGGCGATGGAGAGAGCGGGGTCGCCGGGAGCACTCGCCGGCACGCTTGTCGAGGAGTGATGACACGCTGCCAGTGCACATAGCAGCGATGCGATCACGGCAGTCCGGAACACGCGGGCCATCATTTATTGGACCACGGAGTGTCGCCTCGGGCACGAGATCTGCACTGGCCTCGCGCGCCGCTCACACGGCTCCGTTGCTGTGAGGTATGCAGATGGTCAGAACAGTTGTGCTGGCAATCGTCGCGACACTGTCGCTCTCGGCTTCAGCTGCTGGCGATCCGGTCAGCGTCGTGACAGGTGGTTTCTACACGACGATATGGGATGAAGAACCGGATCTTCGGTTACTCGGCTCTGGGTTCGACCTGGTGGCGGTGCCGGTCGGCGGAGGCCAGCCGCTGTTTCAGTGCCACCCGTGCGTCGGCGGCACGCGGATCGACCTGAGCGATAGGATCCTCGGTGTGGACGAAATCTTGTTCCCTGCCGTGTTCAATGGGCAATCCTTCCCCGGAGTGTTCTACAAGGGAAGCCTGTCGTTCCAGGCCGGCACTGTGATCGTTCCGGACCTGGCAACGCCCGCGCCTGACGATCCAGCGTCCCGCGCTGAGCTGAAAACTCCGTTTGTGGCTACTGGCGTTTTGACGGCGTACGACAACATCGCGGCGACCGGCGTGCCTCTGTTCTCATCGGCGTTCACAGGCCGAGGCACCGCCACGGCCTTACTGCTCACGTTCCCGGATCAGCCGCATGAGGTCAACGTCGATCAGGTCAGGTATGCGTTCTCGAGCGCCGCACCAATCCCGGAACCGGGGACGCTCTTGCTCCTTGGCAGCGGTCTGGCCGCCGGCTGCGCGGCGCGGCGTCGCAGCTTGCCGCGGCCAACGCCGACACGTCAGTCAGCCGCGGCCAGCCGGGCAAATTGACGCTTCAGCGCATTGACCTGCGCAAGGTAGCGGCGGGGGTCGTGGTCGCCGCATCGCTGGCCGGCTCTGAATCGGAAGCCCCGACGCGCGTATCCGTCACCCGCGCCGTCTCCGCACAGGTGAATGATCGCGGCGAGGTTCTGCCGCTGCTGCAGTGAGGCGGTCGTGATGCGGTTGCGCGAGAGGATGCGTTCGACCGTGCGATCCAGCAACGCCGCGGTCATCTCCACCGCGTGAGTGGGCACGACACGTGTGTAGAGCGCGTTGAACCAGCACGAGTGCGGATCGTCCCACGCGCCGTCCTCGACGACCACGTGATCGTGGATGCAATAGCGCTTTGCTTCTGCGAACGTGCCAGCGGTGATCTGGAACAGCCCAACGGCACTCGAGGCCGGTCCGTACACGTCGAATGGGTTCCAGCTGAGTCGCCACCGCCAATAGGTCCGCGCCACCGGGTTGCCGCTGCTCTCCACTTGGGCCAGAGCAGCCAGCAATTCAGGTGTGATAACCGGGGTGGAGTGCTCGTCGAACAGCGGACCGTATTGCCGCCACGTCTGCTCCGGCACCTTGGCAAGCGAACCGCTGACCGCGAACACCTCGGTGGGCTTGCGGACAACCTGCACTATCCAGTTCACGGACGCGCACAGGATCGCCAGCAAGAGAGTCCCGACGATGATTTGGACGGCCACCGGGGCACGCCGCATGGCCAGCCACGCGCGTCGTCCCAGGCG
>JBKPMA010000660.1:0-4038 GCA_046731935.1 Acidobacteriota bacterium | reverse complement strand
GTACCGCCGTGAACCACGCGTGGGGCGTCGAACGCCAGCGGAGCTATCTGAAACACAAGCTCGTGTCGTTCCTCATGATGCTGGCCGCGGGCACGATCCTCATGATCACGGTGATCCTGATCGGTGCGGGGCAACTCGTCGGCGCGTCGTGGTTCGCCGTCGTCCTGGAGCGCTTTCCCGCGCTGCTCATGTTCCGCGGCCTCGGCGTCCGCTACGGGGCGACGTTGCTGCTCATCTTCGGCGTCGGACTCGTCTTCTATTTCATCCCGAACGCGAAAGTACGGTTCCGCGACGTGTGGGCCGGAGCCATTGTCACAGGCGTGCTCTGGCGCGTCGCGTTCGAGGGCTTCTCCTGGTACGTGCGCGACATGTCGCGCTTCAGCATCCACGGCTCACTCGGCGCGGTCGTCGTCTTCATGCTGTGGATCTACATCTCGTCGGTGATCCTCCTTTACGGCGTCGAGTTCACGGCTGCCTACAGCCGGATGCGGCGGGGCCGGCCTGGCGCCATCCCAGCGGCACCGACGCCGAGGTCGTGAGCCTCACGCTCATCTCCGTTCAGGACGAAATCGCACTCGGCCGGCAGATCCGGGAGCGGGTTCGTTCGACGACGCCGGTCGTCCGCGACGCGCGAGTGAACAGCTATGTGGACCGCATTGGCCGTCACCTCGTCCAGCGGGCGGGAGGTCCGGGATATCCCTACAGCTTTGACGTGGCCGACGTGCGCGAGATCAATGCGTTCACGCTGCCCGGCGGATCGATCTGGATTCATCGCGGCACGATCGAGGCCGCTCAGAACGCATCGCAGCTGGCCGCGGTCATCGCACACGAAGTGGCCCACGCATCCCGGCGCCACGCCGCGAATCAGCTGAGCACCGCCATCGCCGCGCGAATGGCCATGAACTTCCTGGGCGCCGTGCTCGGCAACATCGGCGGCGCCCTGACGTCTCGCGCCGTAGCCGACGCTCTGGCAAACGGCGCCTTCCGCCGATTCAGTCAGGCCGACGAGACCGAAGCCGACGGTGCCGGCGTCGTCATCATGCACCGGGCCGGGTGGGATGCTCGGGGGATGTTGCAGTTTCTCGAGTTGCTCGCGGGGCTTCGCCAGAAACAGCCCGGGCTGGTGGAGCAGTTCCTCTCCACACATCCGCCAACCGCACAGCGCGCCAGCCACGTAAGGAGTCTGTTGACGCGGCTCCGCGGCGGTACGGAAGACACGGCGTCGTTCCACGCTGTTCGTGATCGAATCGCGCGGCTGGCGCCTCCGCCGCGCCGGCGATAGCTAGTCGTTCCAGAGCCAGGCGGCCCCGCGCACGCCGCTCGCGTCGCCGTGCCGGGGCGGCCGGATCACGTTGTCGACTCGATCGGAAAACACGAACTGCGGCAGAAGCTCGGGGACCCGCGTGTACAGGCGCTGGACGTTCGACATGCCTCCGCCCAGCACGATGACATCGGGATCGAGGACGTTGATGATCGACGACAGCGCACGCGCCATCCGGTGTGCGTAGCGCTCCAGAGCCGCCACAGCGTCTCGATCGCCGGCCTCGGCAAGCGCAGCAATCGCAGGCGCCGCATGGTCACGCCCGGTGACAGCTCGATAATCGCGCGCGAGCCCGGGTCCTGACAGGAACGTCTCGATGCAACCGTACTTGCCGCAGTAACACTCGGGCCCCGGCCGTTCGTCATCGTCGGGCCACGGCAGCGGATTGTGGCCCCATTCGCCTGCTATCGCGTTTGGACCCGTACAGAGATGACCGTGCACGACGACGCCGCCACCGGTGCCGGTGCCGATGATCACGCCGAAGACCGTTGCGGCGCCCGTGCCGGCGCCGTCGGTGGCTTCGGAGAGGGCGAAGCAATTGGCATCGTTGGCGAGGCGGATCGGCCGGCCCATGGCCTGCTCGAGATCGCGATGGAGCGAGCGTCCATTCAGCCAGACGGAGTTCGCGTTCTTCACGAGCCCAGTTGCCGGTGAGACCGCGCCCGGCATGCCGATCCCGACCGTGGCCGTGGTGCCGGTCACCGACTCGGCACTGGCCACGAGCTCGACGAGCGCGCGGACGGTACCGTCGTAGCTGCCGCGTGGCGTGGGAACACGATTGCGATGGAGGACCTCGCCGTCCGAGCTGAGCACGGCGATTTCGATTTTCGTGCCGCCGAGATCGATGCCAATCCTCGTAGCCATGTGTGTGGCGCGCTGCCGCCACGTCCGTGGCGGCTTGGGCGGCGCATCTTACTACGGTCCGGCTGGGCGCGCGGCGCGCTGGATGCTCGTGCGCCGGGTCTCATCCGCAGCGGCTCGCTATACTGCCTGTAATGCCGAATCGTCTCGCCGCTGAGAAGAGCCCGTATCTGTTGCAGCACGCCGAGAACCCCGTGGACTGGTACCCGTGGGGCGAGGAGGCGTTCATTCGCGCCAGACTCGAAGACAAACCGATCTTCCTGTCGATCGGTTACGCCACCTGTCACTGGTGCCATGTGATGGAGCGCGAATCCTTCGAGCAGGCGAACATCGCCGCCGTCTTGAATCGCGAGTACGTCTCGATCAAGGTGGATCGGGAGGAACGGCCCGACGTCGATCGTGTCTACATGACATTCGTGCAGGCGACGACCGGCTCCGGAGGCTGGCCCATGAGTGTGTGGCTGACGCCCGACCTGAAGCCGTTCTTCGGCGGCACGTACTTCCCGCCGACCGCCCGGTGGCAGCGTCCAGGCTTCATCGACGTGCTGGTCGAAATCGCGCGCGCGTGGAAGGCGGAGCGCGCGAGCATCGATACGTCAGCGCAGCAGATGGTAGAGGGCCTGCAGACCCTTGGGGGCAGCAGCGACGCCCTGCTCGTACCGGGCGATGACGCGCTGAGACGCACGGTCGCGCAGTTCGGGGCGTCGTACGACGCCAGGCGCGGCGGTTTCGGTGACGCACCGAAGTTTCCACGTCCGAGCGAGTTGCTGTTCCTGTTCCGCGAGTACGCGCGAACGGGCGACGAGCCGGCCCGCGACATGGCACTGCACACGCTGCAGGCGATGGCGCTCGGGGGCATGCGCGACCATATCGGCGGCGGCTTTCATCGCTACTCGGTGGACGGCGACTGGCGCGTGCCGCATTTCGAGAAGATGCTCTATGACCAGGCACAGCTGGCGCTCGCGTACCTCGAGGCGGCCCAGATCACGACCGACCCGTTCTATGGTGCGGTCGCACACGACACCCTCGCGTACGTGGCGCGGGAAATGACCGATGAAGCCGGCGGCTTTTTTTCGGCGGAGGATGCCGACAGCATTCCCGTCGAGCACGTGGGAGACCCGGACGCGCACAAGAGCGAGGGCGCGTTCTATGCCTGGCGCTCCGACGAGCTCGATGCACTCGGTGACGATGCGTGCGTCGTACGCGCGCGATTCGGGATCGAGGCCGATGGCAACGTGCCATCCGACCCGCAAGGCGAGTTCACTGGGAAGAACCTGCTGTACACGGCGCGGACGATCGAGGACGTCGCGACGCGGTGCGGACTCGACGCGAGCGCTGTGCACGCGGCGCTCCAGCGCAGCCGGCTCCGCTTGTTCGAACTGCGCCTCGCTCATCCGAGGCCCATCTGCGACGACAAAGTGCTGACGGCATGGAACGGTCTGATGATTGCCGCCTTCGCCCGCGGCGCGCGAGTCCTTCGGAGCGCCCGCCTGGGCGGAAGTGCGGAGATAGCCGCCGAGCACCTGCGGCTCGCCGTCGGCGCTGCACGGTTCCTGCGCGAGCGGATGTGGGACCCCGAGCGCCAGGTCCTCTATCGCCGCTACCGCGACGGCGACGTGGCCGTGGAGGGATACGCCGAGGATTATGCCTACGTGATCTTCGGGGCTCTCGAGCTGGCCCAGGCAGGGGGCGGTTGGGACTGGCTGACGTGGGCGCGAGCGCTTCAGGCGCGTCAGGACGCCCTGTTCTGGGACGACCGGCACGGCGGCTGGTTCTCGACGACGGGTGCCGACCGGTCCGTGCTCCTGCGTCTCAAGGAGGAGTACGACGGTGCCGAGCCGACGGCGACCTCAATC
>JBKPMA010000659.1:0-9975 GCA_046731935.1 Acidobacteriota bacterium | reverse complement strand
TCACGGTGACCGGCCGGCTGTGGCCGGGCGTTTACGCGAAAGACGTGATCCTCAGCATCATCGAACGGCTGGGCGTGAAAGGCGGCGCGGGCTTCGCCTACGAGTACGCGGGCCCTGTCGTCGAGCGCATGTCGATGGACGAGCGCATGACCATCTGCAACATGTCGATCGAGGGTGCGGCGAGAGTCGGCTACGTGAACCCCGATCAGACCACCTTCGAGTACTTGCGCGGGCGGCCGTTCGCCCCACAGGGCGCACGTTTCGACGAGGCCGTCGCCTGGTGGACGTCGCTCGCGTCAGACTCCGACGCGACGTATGACGACGAGGTCACGATTGACGGGACCCAGTTGGAACCCACGGTGACGTGGGGCATCAATCCTGGCCAGTCGGTGAGCGTCTCGAGCCGCATTCCCTCGCCTGAGGACGTCGCACCCGGGGAGCGCGCGGGAATCAGCGAAGCGCTGACGTTCATGGGATTCGAAGGGGGCGCGCCAATCAAGGGCACGCCGATCAACGTAGCGTTCATCGGGTCGTGCACCAACAGCCGCCTCTCCGACCTTCGTGAGGCGGCGCGCGTCGTCAAGGGCCACCATGTCGCGCGCGGCGTGCGCGCGCTGGTCGTTCCGGGATCGGAGCGCGTGCGCAAGGCTGCTGAAGGTGAAGGCCTCGACGGCATTTTCCGGGATGCGGGTTTCGAATGGCGGGGAGCCGGCTGCTCGATGTGCCTGGCGATGAATCCCGATCGCCTGCAAGGACGCGAGATCTGCGCATCGTCGTCGAATCGCAATTTCAAGGGACGTCAGGGCAGCCCGACCGGCCGGACGCTGCTGATGTCGCCGGCGATGGTGGCGGCGGCCGCACTGGCCGGCGAGGTCGTCGACGTGCGCCAGATCGCCGTGAGCGAGGTCGTGGCATGAGCGGAGCCAGTCGGATCCAGCATGTCACGGGACGCGCACTGCCGCTGCGCGGCCACGATATCGATACCGACCGCATCATTCCTGCGCGCTTCCTCGTGGCGGTGTCGTTCGAGGGTCTCGAACGGCACGTGTTCGAGGACGATCGCACCGGCGGCGGGCATCCGTTCGACAACCCTGCCTATCAGGGCGCGTCGATCCTGATCGTCAACCGGAACTTCGGGTGCGGGTCGTCGCGCGAGCATGCACCGCAGGCGATCCAGCGCTGGGGCATCCGCGCCATCGTCGGCGAGGGTTATTCGGAGATCTTCTTCGGCAACTCGGCGCAGCTCGGACTCCCCTGCCTCACCGTGTCGCCTGCCGACGTCGAGCGTCTCCTCTCGCGCGCCGAAGCCGATCCCACCGCAGAGTTCACCGCGGATTTGATCGCCCTCCAGGTACGATCCGGCGATCTCGTCGTCTCGGCGACGATGCCCGCGAGCGCACGCGATGCGCTCACGAGCGGGCTGTGGGATGGTACCGGCCTCCTGCTCGACGATTTCGACCAGGTGCGAGCCACTGCCGCGCGACTTCCCTACGTTGCCGGATGGTGAGCCGCCGCAGCCGCTCTCTTCTCGTGTTCGGGATGATGCTGCCGCGCGGCCGCCAGAAACGCCTCCGCGGCGTGTGACAGGCCGCCGGCCCGCCGATACACGAGCCGCAGCTGTCGTGCGAGACGAAGCTGCGGCATCCGTACGGCGACGAGCTGGCCGCGCGAAATCTCGGTCAACGCGCAGCGCTTCGGCAGAAGCGCCACGCCCATCCTCATCTCGACCGCCCGCTTGATCGCCTCGAGGCTGGGCAGCGCAATCTGAATATTGATCGGCGCGTGCTTCTGCTCGAACACACGAAGCACGCGCTCGCGCGCCGGCGAGGGATCGTTGTGCGCGATGACCGTCTCGCGGCCGAATTCGGCCATCGTGACCTGCGTGCGCACGGCCAGGGGATGTTGCGGATGCACGAGGACGACGAGCTCGTCGGGCCCGAGCCCCAGCGAGAGCAGGCCGCGCTCGGCGGGCTGGAATGTCACGACTCCGAAGTCGAGGCCACCCTGCAATACCTCGACGCCGACCTGACGCGAGGCGACGCGCCGCACGTCGACCTGAATCTGCGGATGCGAGTTGCGAAAGCGGTTGATGAGCGGGAGCAGGGCGTGCACCGCGCCTTCATTCGCGCCGACGAGCACGCGGCCGCGCCGCAAGTCCCGCAGCTCACGGACGGCCTGCTCGGCTTCGTCCGAGAGACGCATCAGGCGCTGCGCGTAATCGCGCAGCACGCGGCCCGCCTCGGTCAGCGCCCCCTGCTTCGACGATCGGTCGAACAGCCGCTCGCCGAGCTCGTCCTCGAGGCGACGGATAGCCTGGCTGACGGCGGGCTGCGTTCGATGCAGCTTTGCCGCGGCGCGCGAAAAGCTGCGCTCTGCCGCGACAGTCAGAAAGACCTGTAATTCAGAGAGATCCACGCTGCCCCCAGAAGCGGGGCTCATAATACTCCATTATGGAGTCGTAAGAATTATAGACTTGACTGCATAGTAGCCCGGGCCGACAATTTTGACTGGGAGGGCTCATGCCAGACCGGATCATCATCTTCGACACGACCTTGCGCGACGGCGAGCAGGCGCCCGGCTTCTCGTTGAAAGTGAACGACAAACTGCAACTGGCCCGGCAGCTCGATGCGCTGGGGGTGGACGTGATCGAAGCGGGCTTTCCCATCGCGTCGGAGGCCGACGCCGAAGCCGTGCGTGCCGTCGCGGCAGAAGTTAGACGGCCGGTCATCGCGGCGCTCGCGCGATGCCGGCCAGACGACGTCGAGCGTGCCGGTCAGTCGCTCGTTCCCGCCGCCCGTTCCCGCATCCACACCTTCATCGCCACTTCCGAGCTCCACCTCACACGCAAACTGATGATGTCGCAGGACCAGTGCCTCTCGCAGGCGGTGGCCGCCGTCACGCAGGCGCGCAGCTACACCGATGACGTGCAGTTTTCAGCGGAGGACGCGACCCGGAGTGATCTCGATTTCCTGTGCCGGGTGATCGAAGACGTCATTAACGCCGGCGCCACGACGATCAACCTGCCCGACACGGTCGGCTACTCGACGCCAGATGAAATCGGCGCGTTCTTCCGGACCATCCTGGGGCGCGTGCCGAACGCAGACAAAGCGGTCTTCAGCGCGCACTGTCATGACGACCTCGGCCTCGCGGTGGCCAACACCCTTGCGGCCCTCCAGGCAGGCGTGCGCCAGGTGGAATGTACGGTCAACGGGATTGGTGAACGGGCCGGCAATGCCTCGCTCGAAGAGATCGTGATGGCGACCCGGGTACGGCAGGACCGGCTGCCCTTCGCGTGCGAGATTACCGCCGCTCAGATCTACGCCAGCAGCCGCATGCTGAGCGCGCTCACGGGCGAGCCCGTCCAGGCCAACAAGGCCATCGTCGGACGGAATGCCTTCGCACACGAAGCCGGCATCCATCAGGACGGCATGCTCAAGGACCGCCGGACGTACGAGATCATGCGGCCTGAGGACGTCGGCGTCCCGGCGACCACGCTGGTCCTCGGCAAGCATTCGGGTCGCCACGCGCTGCAGCATCGGTTGCAGCAGCTTGGCGCCGAACTGTCCCGCCTCGAGCTGGATCGGCTGTACCGGCGCATGATCGCGCTTGCCGATGCCCAGAAGACCGTCACTGACGCGGAGCTGCTGAACATGATCACAGCGCTTCGCGCCGCGTCGCCGACTGGCACCGACCCAGCCGCGGTGGCGAGTGGTCAGCGCCATCCGGACGAAGTCGGCTACGGCCACGGAGTCTAAAAATTCGGATTGCGCCCGCCGTCGCTTGTCGCGCCGTACGTGACAAGCTATGGCGCGGCCTCGCCGACGCGCTCGTGAACGTGTAGCGCGAGCGCGGGGAATTCCTCAACCGCATAGCGAACATCAGAATTCGACATGCGCAGTTTCGGTGCAACCGAGCGCCGCGAGCGGTGTTCTGAAATGTAGAATAGAAAGTACTCCCCGCTCTCATTCATGCTCGGGACCGATTCATTCTCATGTCAACAATCGTTCTCCTCCCCGGCGACGGGATAGGTCCGGAAGTCGTCGGCGCCGCGGCACGCGTACTCGACGCAGTGGCCGCACGATTCTCGATCCAGATCACGACAGCGTCTCACCCGATCGGCGGCGTGGCTCTTCGCCATGGCCTGCCTGCGCTCCCGCCTGCGACGCTCGACGCGTGCCGGACCGCGAAAGCGGTTCTCCTCGGCGCAGTCGGCGATCCGTCGTTCGATCATCTTCCGTCGGCAGAGCGGCCGGAAGGCGGTCTGCTGGCGCTCCGGCGTGGACTCGGGGTGTACGCGAACCTGCGTCCGGCGCGCCTGTGGCCGGGCTGTGAAGGCGCGGGTCCGCTGAAACCGGAGCTCTCGAAGAATGCGGATCTGCTGATCGTCCGCGAACTGACCGGCGGGCTCTATTTCGCAGAGCCACGCGGCTTCGCGCCCGACGGCCTGTCCGCGTTCAATACGATGCGCTACTCCACCGAGGAGATCACCCGCATCGCACGCGTGGCGTTCGACGCCGCGCGCCGCCGGAAGAAGCAGGTCACGTCCGTGGACAAGGCGAACGTGCTCGAGACGTCCCAGCTCTGGCGGCGTGTCGTGACGGCCGTGGCGGCGGACTATCCGGATGTCACCCTGTCGCACATGTACGTGGACGCGTGCGCCATGGCGCTCGTCACGTCTCCCGCGAAGTTCGACGTGATCCTGACCGAGAACCTCTTCGGTGACATCCTGTCGGACGAAGCGGCGGTGATCGTGGGATCGATCGGACTCCTGCCGTCGGCGAGCATCGGCGATGGTCCGGGACTCTTCGAACCGGTGCACGGATCGGCACCAGACATCGCGGGCACCGATAAGGCGAACCCGATCGGCGCGATCGCGTCGGTGGCGATGCTGCTCGAGCACGCATTCGGGGCCACCGATGCCGCGAAGACGATCGAGCGCGCGGTCGTGCGTGTGCTCGAAGCCGGTCATCGCACGTCGGATCTCGCGGCCGGAGGCACGGCCGTCGGGTGCCGCCGTTTCGCGGATCTCGTCTCAGCCGCCGTCGCCGACGCCTAACCGATCGCACGCGGGCGCGCCGCCATCCGGTGACGCGCTCGGGGTCAGCGCGCCGAACACCCCTGTCGCGGCACCGACAATCCGGGCGGCGCCGTCACCTCCAAACCCCAGAAAATCGGCCGATCCCGAGCGGGCATGAGCGTTGCCCTCTGGGTGGGCACAAATGCCGGCGGACTCCTGGGGCTCCGTAGCGGAGCGCCCGCTCAGAGTGGGTTCGCCGGCGTAGAAGGACATGATGTCGATCAATCCGCTCCAGTCCACGTCTACGCTGAACGACCTGGCGTCGGCGCTCGTGTCGCGCTTCGATCTGAACAAGGATGGTCAGCTCACGACGGAAGAGTTCACCCAGTTCCTGTCCACGATGCTGGGCAGCACCGGGCTCTCGACCCGGGCGAGCACCACCGACAGCACCGGCAGCACTACCGGTTCCGCGGGCTCGACAGGGTTCCACGGGACGGTCCGCCCCGTCATGGCCGGCTTCGATGCCGGCAAGCTGGCCGACGTGACCCACACCACGATGAAGTACAAGTTCGGCCGCGTGGCGCAGCGGTACAGCCTCGAGTCGGTCAACGACAAGGCGAGTGCCGGAGCGCTCCTGACGTCGATGAAGCCGGATCTCGACGCGGCTGGCCTGGACGTGCTCGCCGTCGACGGAGACTCGATCAAGGTCAAGGATGACGCCGGGCAGGAAGCCTGGATCGACGTCATCCGCGGGTCGAAGAGCGGCGCGCCAGCGTGGCAGTGGCTCGATACGCGCTTCTGAGCCGCGAGTAGACCGTTGCGTTCGGAGCGCTGGGCGGCTCATGCCGCCGGCACTTCGATGCTTCTGCCCGACGAGCCGGCACATGTCCGGCGTCGGGCGGAAGCGATTCGCTGTTCGAACACGACGCGCGGACGGTCTATGACGGGTTGTCGTGGAACGCCAGCCGCACGAGGCATGGCTGCTTGTCGATCGTCACGAGCAGGCAATCGGCCCCTGGTGTCACCTGCTCGCGCTGCAGCCGCGAAATTTCCGGAGGACGCAAGTCGTAGTGATGGTTGACGGTGCGCGCCAGCCACGCTCCACACACCATGTTCGCGACTTCGCCGACGAGATCGAACAACCTGCCGTCCATCGGGATCACGCCGCGCTCCACGCCAAGGCCGGACTGAAACAGACTTCGCGCGAGCGTTTCGGGCATGACGATCAGCACGGCGCCTGACAGTGCCGCCTCGAACAGGACAGACGCGCCGATCCAGAGCTGCACACGCTTTGCCGCGTCGCGGAACTGTTCTTCGTTCGACCGGGTGACGCGCGCCGCGAAGCTGCACTCGGCCACTTCGACCAGCGCACCGTAAACGGCTTCGTAGTGGTCTGCCAGCGTCTGCGCCGGCCGTGGGCTCGGTAACGACATCACTGACTCCTATAAATCCCGCGTCTGACCTGGGCCAGCGGTCACCTGCACACGTCCGTTCGCGACCCACAGGCTCACCGTCCGCGCCGAATGCCCACCCACGTCTTCTCTGCAAACGGTAACGCCGTTCACGGCGAGTGTGGATCGCGCGGCCAGCTGATTCCTGCGGCCGATGTCGAACGTGCTTCCCGGACCCGACCGACCACCGGTCAGCTCCGCACCGCCAACGAGTGCCACCCGGCAGGTCGCCTTGGTCGCTCCCAGCTGATACGCGGCCTGAAACAGCACTGGAATACCGCTGTCGGCGAAGGCCGCCGGCTGTCCCATCGCGCGCTGGAGGTTGATCGCCGAATCGGGCAACAGGAAGTGCAGGAGACCACCGACCCGCCGCTCCACGTCCCAGAGGCAGACGGCGACGCAGCTGCCCAGCGCATGCGTCAGGATGACATCTCCGGCCTGATCCGACACGGCGAACTCGCCGATGCCGACAACGAGTCGACGCGTGGACGGCGCAGCGGCCCGACGCGGCTGTTGCGAGATCGACGTCATCGCCCGCTCCGCCGGTAGACCGCGGGCGCCACCTGGTGCAGCGAATGATCGATGCCGTGCAGCGTCTCGGCGTGCGACAGAAACAGATACCCCCCCGGAACGAGGTGGCGCTCCAGCACCGCAGCCACTCGCTGCCGCATCGCCTGATCGAAGTAGATCATCACGTTGCGACAGAAGATGAAGGCGAAGCGCTGCCCGAGCTCGTCCACGTCCACCAGATTAAGTCGCGCAAATGACACGAGCTGCTGGGCCCTGCTGTTGACGCGCGCCAACCCGGTCTGCGCCCCCAACCCTTTCTCGAAGTGCCTCCGGACGACGTCGTGCGGCAGCAGCGCGAGGCGCTCGAGCCGATAGATGCCGCCGCGCGCGCGAGTGAGCGCCGTGGCGGAGAGGTCCGAGGCGAAAATCCGGACAGCCGGCAGGCAATCGCGCGGCAGCGTGTCGATCAGCGTCATCGCCAGGCTGTATGGCTCCTCGCCCGTCGCGCATCCGGCACTCCACATGTGGAGGCGCGAGCCCTGCCCCTGCGCCATCACGTCCGGGAGTGCCACGTTCGCCAGGAAATCGAAGTGCTGTGGCTCTCGAAAAAACGACGTGTGATTGGTGGCGATTGCGTCCAGCAGCTGGACGAGCTCGTCGCCAGACTCGTCCTGCGCGACAAAGTGCAAGTACTCGCCAAAGCTGCGGAATCCACCCGCGCGAACGTGCTTCTGCAGCCTGGCCGTGACGAGCGCCCGCTTGCCGTCGTTGAGCGCGATGCCGCTTCGCGCATACACGAACTGCGCGATGGCCTGCAGGTCGTGCTCCGACAGCTCGAGCGCGTCAGCCATGAACCATGTGCCTTCTACACGGCCCGCGCCGGCGCGAGCAACCGATCGAGGTCGAGCAGCAGCGTCACCCCGTGCGTGGAGGTCGTGACTCCGACGACACCACGCGATGCATCGTCTGCGCCGAGTGCGGGAAACGCTTCGATGTCGCCCGGCAGAATCGGCAGCACGTCAGACACGGCATCCACTGCCACCCCCATCGGTACGCGTGATGATGCGATGTCGACGTCCACGACGACGATGCAGGTACGATCGGTGTACGCGGACGCCGCGGTACCGAACCGCGCACAGAGATCGACGACCGGCACGACCCGGCTTCGCAGATTGAAGACGCCTTTGACGTACGGCGGCGACTGCGGCACCGGCGTGATCGCCGGCATCGGCACAATCTCACGGACCTTCGAGACTGGAATGCCGTAGCTCTCGTCGCGGAGCCGGAACGTGAGGTACTTGTCAGCCCTCACGCGGCCTCCGGCACTGCGGGATGGTCGAGGAGGCCGACGAGTCCTGCGGCGTCGAGGATCAAGCCGAGACGGCCGTCGTCCAGCACCGCCGCACCGGCGATGCCACGAACGTGCGCAAATGCGGCACCGAGCGGCTTGATCACCACTTCCTGAGTACCCAGCAACTCGTCGACGACGACGGCCAGCTGGCGTCCGCCATCGTGGATGACGACGGCGATGCCTCCGTGCGCGGACGGCCGATGAACGCCGAATCCAAGCAGGTCCGCGAGCGCCGCCAGCGGGATCGTCTGCTGGCGCATTTCGAGGTGCAGCCCCGACCCTCGCGTCCCATGCACCTGCCCTACGAGCGGCTGAAGCGATTCCCGAATCGAGGACGTCGGCAACACGAACCGATCGTCGCCAACACGGACGAGCAAGCCGTGCACCATCGCCAGCGTCAACGGCACCCGCATGCGGAACGTCGTCCCCTGACCTGCGGCCGTCTCCACATCTACGCGTCCGTGAAGCGCGTCCACGTTGCGGCGGACGACGTCCATCCCGACGCCGCGGCCGGAGATCTCGGTGACCTGCTCTGCGGTCGAAAAGCCTGGACAAAAGATCAGCTCGTGAATTTCGCCCGCGGTCATCGCCGCGTCAGCGGCAATCAGTCCCCTGGCGGCCGCCTTTGCTCTGATCCTGTCCGTTGGCAGTCCCGCGCCATCGTCAGCGATCGAAATGATGACCGAGCCTGCTTCGTGGTAGGCGCGAATCGACAGGCGGGCGGCTGCGGGCTTGCCTGCGGCAATCCGGTCAGTGACGGGCTCAATACCATGGTCGATGCTGTTCCGGACCATGTGCATCAGAGGGTCCTGTATGGCTTCGATGACCTTGCGATCGAGCTCGGTGTCGTCACCAGTCAGCTCGAGATCGATCGCCTTGCCTGATTGTCTGGCGAGATCGCGTACCTGGCGGGCCAGCTTCTGAAAGGTCAGCCGCAGCGGCGTCATCCGCATGCCCAGTGCGGTCTGTTGAAGCGCACCGGTCACACGCGCGAGATGATCCAGCGCGCGCGCCAGGGGCTCGTCGGTCCGGCTGAGAGCGGGATGGGCGCGGATGATCGATTGGGCGACCATCAGTTCGCCCACGAGATCTACGAGACCATCGAGCTTATCCGTATCGATCTTCACCGCTGCCCGGCTCGCGTCGGACCGGGGTTCCGACGCTGAAGGACTCTGAGGCGCGTCAGCCAACCCGGCGGCTGGCCGGCCTGCGGCGGCGAGGAGATCGTCGATCTCCTGCACGAGCGCGGACCGTGCGTCATCAACGTTCGCAGGGGAGCGCCCCGCGAGCCGGTCGCGGAGGGACGCGATCATCGCGCTCAAGACGTCAACGGCGGTCAGGACGATTCCGACCTCCCGGGCTCCAATCACGTGACGTCCGGAGCGCGCGCGATCGAGGAGCGTCTCGACGGTATGCGCGCAAGCTTGGACGGCAGCGAGACCAAGCGCGCCGGCGTTGCCTTTGATGGTATGAAACGGCCGGAACACGGCGTTCAGAAGATCGCTGTCGCCTGGCACTGATTCGAGGCGCATCGCGAGTGCTTCGATGGAGCTGAGATGATCGAGCGTCTCGGCGAAGAACATGTCCGCCAGCTCGGCATCGCCGGCGAGCATCGACAGTTCGTCGACGGGGCGATCAGACTCAGC
>JBKPMA010000658.1:0-3818 GCA_046731935.1 Acidobacteriota bacterium | reverse complement strand
CCTTGAACTGCCCGAGAGGCGCACACCGCCATTCGACGAGGGCAGCACGGGGCGTACCCATGCGACGATCGGCAGGGTGATGGCTGGTATCGCGTGCTCGCGTCGCGGGTTACGGCCCTGTCGCACCGGCTGGTACACGGTGCTCGTCGATGTGAGACTCCGCGCCGATGGAGTGCGCCTGTTATTTCGTAGGGCCCGACTCGCCGCGCGGAAGCCGCCGGCCTATCCAAGATTTCGTAGCCCCTCCACCAGTGAGGAGACGGCGAGCGTGCGTCGAGACAGGGAGCGACGCTCTTTCGAGCCGATTCATGCGGTCGTCACAGGATTTGTCGGCTTCCGGCCCTCATCGGCTGGACTGGCATCAATGGTGCTCATGTGCTGTGTCGAAACGCGGTTGCTCCGCGACGCCAGCACGCGGGGGCACATCATGACGTCGACAGCCGTTCGAATGACATTGCAGTGGTACGTACCGGTCGGCCAGTCGCGATCGATCATCGATGCGCTCCACGAGCTTATGGTTGCTGCACGAGCAACTCACGGGTGCCTCGGATGCTCCCTCGCGACCGACGTCGGGACGCACGCCGACGTGCGCTACACAGAGGATTGGGTGGACGAACAGATCCTGCGGCGCGAGCTCCGCTCGGACCGGTTCACCACGCTTGCCACGCTGCTCGAATCCTCCAGCCGTCCGCCGCTGGTGGAATTCAGGCTGCCTGACGGCACGCGCGGCCTCGAATACGCCGCGGAGGTACGTGCCGCGCCACCCAACTAGCCTCTCCACCCATGGCGATGCCGATCCGGCAGCGCTTCTGCGACTCTCAGGAGATACCGATGTTGAAGAGATCCATTCGCCCTCTGGTGCGCGCCATTCTCGCCGCCACGCTCGTCCTCGCCGCTTCGTCCGCACGCGCGCAGGACGTCGGCTACAACGCGATGCCGGGCGTCGACTTCGCCAAGTTCAAGACGTACAAGTGGATCAAGATCGAAGGCGCGCAGTATCCCGATCAGATCACCGACTCGCAGATCAAGACCGCCTTCGACGAGCAGCTGGCGACCAAAGGCCTGACGAAGACTGAGGACGATACGGCGGACCTGTACATCGGCTACCAGGCCGCCGTGAACCAGGAAAAGCAGTGGAATGTGTACAGCATGGGCGGCGGCCCGTGGGGCTTCGGAGCCGGCTACTACGGGTACGGATACGGAGGCGGCACGACGTCGGCGACCAGCACCACCATCCACGTCGGCACGCTCGGCGTAGACTTTTACGATCGCGCGGCGAAGCAGCTGGTGTGGCGCGGTATTGCCAGCAAGACCATCGATACCGGAGCCAAACCTGAGAAGCGCCAGAAGAACCTGGCAAAGGCCGCGAAGAAGCTGCTCAAGAACTATCCGCCCCCGGAGAAGAAGTAAGGGCGAGACGATGCCGGGCGGCGGGTAGTTCGAAGCGCCGGCTACACCCGCGGTGCGAGTCAGCTGACGGTCGAGACGAATGGACGGCCCTGCCGTGCTTCGCGGACCGCAACCGTCAGGTCGTACGCCAGCCGTGGCTTCAGCACGAAGCCGAGGCCGCCCGCCGCCCGGGCGGCCGTCACGAAGTCGGCTTCGTCGTGAACCGTGAGGAACACCACGGCGGCCCGCGACCCGGCTCTCCGGAGACGCGACGCGACTTCGAAGCCCGTCATCCCAGGCATCGAAATGTCGAGGACGATCACGTCGGGCTGAAGCGTGCGTTCGGCTTCGAGGGCCGAGAGCCCATCCTGCACGGCACCCACGATGACGCAGTCGCGTTCGAGGACGGCAGCAGTCCGTTCGAGGATTTCGCTGTTGTCGTCGACGATCAGCACGCGCGCGGCGTCAGACGATGTGGTGCTTGACCGCATACTGGATGAGCTCCGCCGTCGTCGTGAGCTTGAGCTGCTTCATCATCTGGTACTTGTGGAACGCCACGGTCCGCGGCGTCACGTTCATGAGGCCCGCCACTTCCTTCATCGAATGGCCTTCCGCCAGAAGCTGCAGCACCTCCCGCTGACGCTCGGTCAGCTCCCGAGCCGGCCCCTGCTTGCCTGGCGTCTGCAAGGCGCTCACCAGGCCTTCGGTGACGAGCGGCGTCACATACGAACGCCCCAGCATCACTTCTTTAATGGCAGTTGCGAGCTCCGACGCCGCCGACCTTTTGAGCAGATACCCCGAGGCACCCAGCTTGAACGCCTCGGCTGCCAAATCGACATCCTCGTTCATCGTCAAATAGATCAACTTGACCTGCCGCAGGGTCCGCTTGATCTGGCGACCCGCTTCAAGGCCATTCAAGAGCGGCATCGCGATATCCAGCACGACGATGTCGGGCTTGAGCCGCTCGGCCGCACTGACGAGCGCACGCCCGTCCGATACCTGGCCGACGATCTCGCACTCCCCCTCGAGGAGCTTGGCGAACGCCCCGAGCAACAGATCGTGATCATCAGCCAGCAGGACGCGAGGGCCGCTCATCGGCTCGAGCCTCCGGGTCGAGCTGCCCAGGTACTGCGAATCCCGTTCCAATTCGGTCGCTGAAGACCAGTCACCATTCTCGGCGTCGCTGTGAGGAGTTTACAAAGTGGACACGCGCACGGGGCGTTCGCGGATGCGGATTCTGCAGGTCCGATCACTGTGAAGTCTCAGAACTCACAGAGCGGCCATGGCGTTGCCGGCGAGAGCCTCGCAAGGTACACGGACCTCCAGCCGGGTGCCCCGGCCAGGGTGTGACTGGATGCTGAACGTTCCGCCGATGGCGTCCACCCGCTCCTCCATGCTGACCAGCCCGAGTCCAATACCCAGCCGTGCCTTCACGTCGAACCCGACACCATCGTCAAGAACGCTGAGCGTCACACCATCGGGACCACCCACGAGTCGAAGAGAAACGTGGGTTGCGGCGCTGTATTTGAGCGCGTTGTGCAACCCCTCCTGGGCGACGCGGAACAGGCAGAGCGTCACGTCGGGCGCGAGCGCTTCGGGAACGCTCTCGTGGCTGATGACGATCGAGACATCGGGCCGCGACAGTTCGCGCTTGAGTCCGTTCAGCGCCGCCACGAGTCCGATCAAGCGAAGCTTCGACGGGTGCAGGCGGTGTGACAGTTCGTGGAGCGCCTTCGAAATGCTCTCGGTCCGGCACAAGGCTGCGCTGATCGTGCTCTCGTCAGCGTGGCCCGCCCGGTTCACGAGGCCGAGATCGATAGTGAGCAGCGCCACCTGCTGGCTGATGTCGTCGTGCAGCTCTCGCGCGATGTGCGCCCGCTCCTGCTCCTGCGCGTCGAGCAGGCGCGACGCGAGGACGCGGATGCGCTCATAACTCTCGCGGAGCTCTGACTCGCTCCGGCGCACCGCCTCCTCCGCTTGACGGCGTCTGGCGCGCTGCGCGATCAGCCCGACGATGAGCAGGGTCTGGGCGATTAGAATCAGCGACGCCGCCACGATGTAGGCGGAGTAGCGATCCCAGAGGGACGGTTCGCGGAAGCGAATCGCCGTGCCTGGCGGAATGCGTGATTCGCTGATGCCCCAGCGCCGAATCTGACGCCAGTCGACCTGCGTGGTACTCAGGTCCACGTGGGAAACAGGTATGGTCTCGACCCGCTCGCCACGCAGCACTCGCACGGCGAGCGCGCCAAGGGTTTCGACCTGGGCCGTTTGGTTCTTCAGACTCCCGCCCACGATGCCATGGTCCATCCCCGAATCGACCCAACAGTACACAGGGGCGTTGGCGACCGCCGTGACCCGGTCGAGATATTCGAGCGGATGGAAGTAGCGTCCATTGCCATCGCGATCCACGAGGAGGTAATAGACGATTG
>JBKPMA010000657.1:0-3955 GCA_046731935.1 Acidobacteriota bacterium | reverse complement strand
CCTTCGAGCGCAATGACGCGCGTTCGCCGACTCTGTGCCGTAAGCCATGCTTCGACGTCAGTGTCAGGGGGCCGCTCACCGATTGCAAGGCAGCCGCGATGAATGTTGAATCCCGCGACCTCGTTCAACGCATCCTGGGCGACGACGTAGACCGGGACGTCCGGCTGGGCGTTGACCGCGTCACGAAGCGTCTCGAGCGCCGGCGCCGTTACGAGCACCGAACGCGTGGCGAACGGCGAACCCATCAGCAGCCGGCGAACGACAAGGCGTCCTTCCGCAACAAACAGCCCGCGCGCGCGCAACCCCTCGGGATCGGTCAAGGAACGGTAGTCGGCAATCCTCGAGTCGTCTTCGTCGCGCAGTTCGACTATCGCCATCAGATTCTAGAACCTTGTAAACCTCTTGAACCCTTTGAACCCGTTGAACCCTGTGAACCTGTTGAACCCTTGAACCCGTTGAACCGTGTGAACCCTTGGACCGAGCGATTGATAATAGCCGTCAATGCCCGTCACGTTGATCGTGAACCCGTCCGCAGGGCGTAGCGGCGGAGTGGCTGATGCCGCGACGATCGCGCGCATGCTCGCTCCGCTTGGGACGGTGATGCAGGTCTGCGCGGCGTCAGTGCCGCAGCTCACCGCGGCCGCGCGCGCCGCAGCCACAGCAGGACACATCGTCGTCGTAGCCGGCGGCGATGGCACCGTCCATCATGCCGTAAACGCGCTGGCTGGCCTGCCGTCGACAATCGGCATCGTTCCGTCAGGGCGCGGGAACGACCTCGCCCGCGCACTGGGACTGCCGCTCGATGTCGAGGCCGCAGCCGCACAACTCGCACGAGGGCGCGCACGGCGAATGGACCTGGCCGAGGTCAACGGCCGTCTGCTCTGCACGGTCGGCGGCACTGGCTTGCTCGCGCGCAGCACTTCCGATGTGTCACGGTGGAGCGCCGAGGACTCGCCGCTGCGCCGGCCGGCACGCTGGATGGGTGGCAACACCTATCTGGTCTCGGCCGCAGTTCGCGTTTTGTCAGGCAATTCGTCGGATGCGGCGCATGTGGCCGGGGAAGGTCCCGACGGCCGTTGGACGTGGGAGGGGCGGGCACACGCGATCCTGATCGCCAACCAGCGTCACATGGGCGAGGGCCTTCGATTGCCCATCACGTCGGCCGATGACGACGGGGTACTGGACGTATGTATCGTCCCACAGCGATCCCGTCTCTCGCTCGTGATGAAGCTGGCCGCGCTCAAGACGGGCCGGTCGCTCGGACCGGACGTGCTTCGCGTCGAGCGGGCCACGACCGTGCGCGTCGAGCTCGAGCGCCCATGTGCGTTCGCTGCTGATGGAGAACTGTGCTGTGAGGACCGCGTGTTCGCCGTGAGCGTGCGGCCATCCGCGCTTCACGTGCTGGTCTGAGCGCTGGCGCCGCGTGCAGCAGCACCAATGAGCCGCTCGTAACAGTCTTCGTAGCGCGGAACGACGACATCGGTGCAGAATTTCTCGACGACCTCCTGGCGAGCGGCCGCCGCAATCCTCTGGTGGAGCGCAAAATCACGGAGCAGCATCAGGCCGCCGGCGGCCATGCCGGCCAGGTCCTCAGGATCGTAGAGCAGTCCCGTCCGTCCGTGCTCGATGACTTCCGGTAATCCGCCGACGCGTGAGGCGACAACCGGCACCCCGCACGCCATCGCTTCGAGCGCGGCGAGACCGAAGCTCTCCTGCGACGACGGCAGGAGGAACAGATCGGCAACCGAGAGCACTGACACGATGTCGAGCTGCTCCCCGAGGAACTCCGCGGAGCCCATGAGGCCTGCCGTCGAGAGGCGCTCACGCGCCAGATGAACGTCAGGGCCGTCGCCGACCAGCAGCAGCCGGGCCTTCGCCTCCTCCGCCCGGATGTGGCGGAAGATCTCGATGACGGCATCCACCCGTTTGACCGGGCGGAAGTTCGACATGTGAACGACCAGGTGTTCCGCGCCCTGGAGCAGCTGGTCACGGAGGTCGCCAGGCGCGCGGCGTGAGTGCCGTGCACAATCCAGGAAGTTGGGAATGACCTCGATGTCTCTTGTCACTCCGAGTGCGCGGTATGTGTCGGCTTTGAGGCTTTCCGACACCGCCGTGACCGCGTCCGACTGTTCGATGCAGTAGGCGACGGTTTCCGTATACGACGGGTCGCTGCCGACGATCGTGATATCAGTGCCGTGAAGCGTCGTGACGACGGCGGGAGCCGGCCGTCCACTGTCCGCGATAATCTGGCGTGCAAGGTACGCAGCGGCCGCGTGCGGAATCGCGTAGTGCGCGTGGACGATATCGAGCGCCTGCGCGCGCGCGACCTGCACGATCTTGTTCGCCAGCGAGAGCAGGTACTGCGGTTCCCGGAAGAGCGGGTACGTCGGCGTCTCGACGCGATGAAAGGTCAGCCCCGCCTGCTCGCGCAGCCGGAACGGCGCCTCACTGCTGATGATGTGCACTTGATGGCCGCGCTCGGCAAGCGCCGTCGCGAGCTCGGTGGCAACGACGCCGCTGCCTCCGACTGAGGCGTAGCAGACAATCCCGATGTTCACGGCTGTGGGGCCAGCGCTGCGACGCTGTCTCCAATGGGAAGCAGATGGTCAACCGTGAACGGCTCGCGCGACACGAACCCTTCAGCCGCCTGCACGCCCGCCATCGCACCGAACAGCCTGTCCCTACTCTCGATGAGCTGCATGAAGCGCGGCGACGTCAATCGCGTTGCAACCGCTCCGTCCTCGTCTGGCGTGAATTGCGAGCGATGGCAGGCGAGCGCCGCCCGCTTTCGTTCGTACACGTCGCTCACGTCCACGAGCACCGTGGGACGCCCCGTATCGTTGATGAAGTACTCGAAGATGCGGCCGGGTCGCCACGGCTCGAGACCCGGAAGAATCCGTCGAAGGCCGCTGTCGAACACGGCGCGGACGAGCAGCGCGTGTGCGGCAACGTGATCGGGATGGCGATCCGTGCCGTGAGGAATGGCCACGACGTCGGGCCTGGTGCGGCGCACGAGATCGATGATGGCGTCACGCTGCTCGCGGGCCAGTGACAGTCCGCCGTCGGGCAGCGCCAGGTTGACGCGCCACGCGGCGCCGAGCACCTTCGATGCTTCTTCAGCCTCCGCCAGCCGTTCGTCGGGCGTGCCGTTGCTGCCCAGTTCGCCGCGCGTGAGATCGCACAAGCCCACCGTCACCCCGCGCGCCACGTGCCGGACGATGGTGCCGCCCATGCCAATCTCAATGTCGTCGGGATGGGGGCCGAAGACCAGCAGCTGAGCGGGCGACATGAAGTCCGATCGTATCTCATCGCCCCACTCCGTGGTGTGTCCGGGCACACGCCCCACGGCCCAGGGCGCACGGCTTCTGGCCCAAGCGCCGCGGTTTAGGCGTTGCGAGTTGGCGTCGGGCCCTCAAGCCCTACTCCCCTTGGACCTTTCCCTTGCCCCTACAGAAACAAAAAGGGCGGGCCCCTTGTCGGAACCCGCCCCTCGGATGCTGACCGACGTGTCGGCTAGAAGCTGAACTTGAAGCCGAACTGGAATTGCCGCTGCGGATCGGCGTTCCCGAACGCCGTGGAGTTGATGACCCCGGCGTTGGTGCGCGGGTCGGTGATGGTGCCGATCCCCCCATCCGGGTTGCCGAGATTGACGTTGTTGAACAGATTCACGGCCTCGAAGCGGATTTCGAGATCGCGGGTCGCTCCCAACTTCACGTGCTTGAAGAGCGACGCGTCCGTACGTTTGTAGCCCGGCCCACGGAGGGCGTTGCGCTCCAGGTTTCCGAACGTCCCGACCGCAGGCTTGCTGTACGGGCTGTTCGGCGCCCCAATCGGCGTGACATCGAAGTACGGATTCTCGCTGGTCGCAGCCGGCCCGCCGAACACCTTGATTTCGCCGTTGACGTTCGGACGGTTGGGCCCGGTGTCGCGATCCGATGAGGCGCCGGCGTCGTTG
>JBKPMA010000656.1:0-6524 GCA_046731935.1 Acidobacteriota bacterium | reverse complement strand
GCCGTAGCGAAGGGCTTCGGTATATGCGTTCTGCAGGTGGCACCGGCCGCAGGCGCTCGCGACCACGCCACACGTGCACGGCCGCGCCGCAGCTCCACTGCTGGCGACGCGTTCCAGCATGGCGAGATGCGTGGCGCGTGGTTCGTGCAGACCGGTGATCAATCCGGTCACCGAGCGCAGCAGCCGATCCGCGGTGATGACGAGGTCGGTCCACCCGTGCCCTGGAGATGTGATCCCGCTCTCATCGGTGACGGTCTCCAGTGCGCGGACCACCGTCGTTCCGACGGCGACGACGCGGCGGCCCGCGCGCCTCGCGAACGTGACCCGCTCGGCCGTCAGGCGCGGTACACGGAAATATTCTGCATACGGTGGTTCGTGATCTTCGAGACTGGCGACGCCTGTATGCAGAAGCAGCGGCGCGATCTCCACGCCGTGCGTGATGAGGCGCGTCACGAGCTCGTGCGTGAACGGCCGGCCGGCCGACGGCATTTCTGCGCTGCCGGGTTCCGTTGCGAAGATCGTCTGATACATCGAGCGGGGCCACGCGCGTGTCACATAGCTGTAGCGGATTGGAACGCCATGGATGTCGAGATACGGAATCACCGCGGACGGAAGCTGGAGCGCGGCCATCCACAACCGCGAGGGCGCGTCGAGGGACCCCGTCAGCGGATAGGGCGCCACGAGCGAGACACGCCCGCCCGCTGGCACCTCGAATGTCATTCCTGACCGTGCGTCACGGCAGGGGAGTGACGCCGTGCCGGCCTCATTCCCGGGCCGCCGCACTTCCACGCTCCAGAAACCGCCAGGCAGCTCCGTGGAGAAATGCAGTTCATGCGGTTCACCATCGCGGTCCCTTGCGGCAACGGCGGCGTTCAAGGTCCCGCTCGTGTTGACGACGAGCAGATCGCCCGCCGAGAGCCAACGCGGCAGATCGGTGAATCGTGCGTGCGCGATCGAGTCCTCTTCGATGTTCGAGACGAGCAGCCGGACGTCGTCCCGCCGCAGACCTCGCGCCTCGGGCGGTTCTGCCGCTTCCAACGCCGGCGGCAGCTCGAATTCTGCTATGACACCGGCTGCAGCCATCGTGCATCCTCGTGCTGAGCGGCGAACCGCTCACCGGTAATGTCGGACGGGTTCTGGTCGAAGAGCCAGTTCCAGAAGGGCGTCGTCACCTCAGGCAGCGGACGGTCCGAGATGTCCTCGCCTGGAAACGCCTCCTGGTGCATGCGCGTCCGCATGTCGCCGGGATCGACTGTCACCGCCGACACGCCGCGATCGCGAAGTTCGGCCGCGAGCGTCCTGGTCAGCAGTTCGAGCGCCGCCTTGCTCGCGCCGTACGGACCCCATCCCGGATATGCGGCCTGCGCGGCGTCGCTCGTGATGTTCACGACGAGCCCGCGACGCTCCGCGAGGAGCGGCTCGGCGAGCTGAATCAACGCCAGCGGCGCACCTGTGTTGACGGGAAAGACGCGACCGAATTGCTGGACCTCGAAGTCCATCAACGGTCCGATGCGGCCGAGCTCCGACGCGTTGTTCACGAGCACGTCGAGGCCCCCGAGCCGTCGTGCCGCTTCGACCAGCTGCCTGCGCACCGCCGCGTCCGTCACATCTCCTGCGATCGCCACGACGGTCGATCCGTCCGCGGCGATCGCGCCCGCCACCGTCTGGAGCCGCTCCGGCGTGCGTGCCCCCATCACGATTGCGCATCCCCGCCGTGCGAGCACTCGTGCGATCACTTCACCAAGTCCCCGGCTGGCGCCTGTCACGATCGCCACGCGTCTTGACTGCTTCATGCGTTCACCTCACTGGATCAAGGGTCAGACTTCAAGTGCACTTGAAGTCAAGCGGAATTCCTGTCAAGGTTGTTCCATGGACGACGTGCTGAGCATTGGTGAGGTGGCGGCACGAAGCGGGATCGCCAGCTCCGCGCTCAGGTTCTACGAGGACGTGGGCCTGATCCGGTCGATTCGCAATCCGTCCGGCCATCGGCGCTACCCGCGCGCGGTGCTTCGACGCGTCGCCTTCATCGTCTTTGCGCAGCGGATCGGCCTCTCGCTCCAGGAAGTGAAGGCAGAACTGGCCAGACTCCCGACCAACCGCGTGCCCGAGCGCGCAGACTGGGCGAAGCTGTCAGCCGGGTGGACAGCACGGATCCGCGCCCGCATCGAGGAGCTCGAGCGGCTGCAAGCAGGACTGACCGAGTGCATCGGCTGCGGATGCCTGTCGCTGGACCGCTGCCGCATGGCGAATCCCGGTGACCGCGTCGCGCGCCGCGGTCCTGGTCCGCGCTACTGGATTGAAGAACCGCGATGACGCGCCGCTGACGCGCGAATAGAGCGGCTCCGCTACGACGCGGCCCGCTGCTCGGCAGGTTTGGTGGCGCGCGCCAGATTGTGCGCGGTGTTCACCAGCGCGATGTGCGAGAAGGCCTGCGGGAAGTTGCCCAGCAGCCGTCGAGCCTTTGGGTCGTACTCTTCCGCGAGCAGGCCAACATCGTTCGCGAGCGCGATCAGCCGTTCGAACAGGGCTCTCGCCTCGTCGACGCGTCCCGTCATCGCGTACGCGTCCGCGAGCCAGAAGCTGCAGGCGAGAAACGTCCCTTCACCAGGCGGCAGTCCATCGTCAGTCGTCGCGGTGTCATACCGTGCGACGAATCCATCGACGAGGAGACGCCGTTCGATTGTGTCGATGGTGGACCTGATCCGCCTGTCCGACGCAGGCAGGAATCCGACGGCCGGCAGCAGCAGAAGACTCGCATCGACTTCCGTCGACTCGAAGGACTGGACGAAGCTGCCCAGGTGAGCGTTGAAGCCACGCGCGCAGACCTCGGCATGGATCGCGTCGCGGACCTGCCGCCATCGCGCGGTCGGGCCCTTCAGGCCGCAGCCTTCGGTCGCCCGAATCCCCCGGTCGAGCGCGACCCACGCCATCACCTTCGAGTACGTGAAGTGTTTGAGTGCCCCACGTACCTCCCACATGCCGGCGTCAGGTTCGTTCCAGATGGATTCGACGTGCTCGATCAGCGCGCGTTGAAACGGCCAGTCGGCTTCACTCGGCGTCAGTCCGCCGCGCCGACCTTGATGGAGCGCGTCCATCACTTCGCCGTACACGTCGAGTTGCAGCTGGCCGTGCGCCGCGTTGCCGATCCGCACCGGTTGGGATCCCTCGTATCCTGGCAACCACGGGATGTCGAACTCCGTGAGCCGTCGCTCGCCCGCGAGTCCGTACATGATCTGCACCTGGTCTGGTGCGCCTGCCGCGGCACGAAGCAGCCAATCTCGCCAGGCGCCCGCTTCGTCGTAGTACCCGGCATTCATCAGCGCCAGCAGCGTGAACGTGGCATCCCGCAACCAGCAGAAGCGGTAGTCCCAGTTGCGCGGGCCGCCGAGCCATTCGGGCAGCGATGTCGTCGGCGCCGCGACCATGCCGCCAGTGGGCGCGTAGGTGAGCGCCTTCAGCGTGATCAACGAGCGCGTGACGAGATCGCACCATTCGCCGGACGATTCGCTTCGCGCCGCCCACTCCGTCCAGAAGGACTCCGTCGAGCGAAGCGCCGACTCCGGATCGATCGCATCCGGCGGACCCTCGTGCGACGGACCGTGTGACAGCACGAAGGCGACCGTCTCGCCTGCGGCAACCTCGAACTCGCCTACGGTTGTCAGGTCTTTGCCGGTCAGTGGAATCGCTGTGTTCAGCAGCACCAGGTCCGGACCGGCAATGGCCTGAAGGCTCCCGTCCGGGAGGCGAGTGACCCACGGCACCGTCCGTCCGTAATCGAAGCGGACGACCAGCTCGGTCCGCATTCGCACGCGTCCCCGGTCGCCGCGCACCAGCCGGACGACATTCGAGAGCTTTTCGCGGGGAGGCATGAAATCGACCAGCGTCACGGCGCCACCGGCGACTTCCAGGCGCGTTTCGAGAATCAGCGTGTTGGGCCGATACTGCCGCGAGCGTTGCGTCGTCTGTTCGACAGGTTCGATGAGCCAGCGGCCATGTTCGGAACTCCCGAGCAGTGCCGCAAAACACGCCCCCGAGTCGAATCGCGGCCAGCAGAGCCAGTCAATGGATCCATTACGCGAGACCAGCGCGGCCGTCTCGCAGTCGCCAATCAGACCGTAGGATTCCAGCGGTTCGCTCATCTATTCACGCCCGCGTGGACCGTATGCAAACAGCGCGTCACCCTGGGAGGGGCGCGCTTCGCCGCCTGATTCATCGAGAAAAACGATTGATCTTTACGCGCCGAGGGCGCCCCGGCGCCAGGTGGCCGGTGGCGAGCCTGTGGCCCGCTTGAAGGCGCGATTGAACGCGGCTTCCGAGTCGTAGCCGACCCGCGTGGCGACGTCGAGGATGCTGCCCGAGCCTTCGCGCATCATCTGCTTGGCCAGCTGCATGCGCCAGTTGGCGAGGTACCGCATGGGCGTGTCGCCCACCAGATCCGTGAAGCGCTGCGCCAGCACCGATCGCGAGACGGCGACTTCGCGGGCGAGGTCCTCGACCGTCCAGTTGCGCTGGGGATGCGCGTGCAGAAGGCGCAACGCCTTACCGACGTGTGCGTCGTTCAGTCCTGCGAGCCACCCGCGATGGTCCGCCGTGAGCTGCTGCATGTACTCTCGGAGAATCTCGACGAACATCAGCTCGGTGAGGCGGCCGAGCATCGCAGAGTTGCCAGGCCGTGACGCTCTCGCTTCGTTGATGGTGAACTTCAACGTGGTGCCCAGCCAGCTTCCCGATCCTTCCGGCACCACTGTCGGGCGACTGCCACGTGAGTCCACCGCATCGATACTCGAGTAGTCGTTCCGGCTCCGCGCCAGAAGCATCGTGGGGAGCGCCTCGACCAGCGGGCTGAATCGCTGGTCGCAGTTCAAATATCCGCACACGAAACGAGACGTCGTACCGCCGCCGCCGTACGACAGTTGTGGTGGCTCGTTGTGTGCGCCAGGCGAGAAGATCGACGTGAGCGGCGCCGGCATGCAGGCGTCCCGGCTGCGCATCGTGTGCTGATCGCCGCGCGGGAAGACGATCACGTCGCCGCGTTCCATGTGCGTCGTCGGATGCCCGGCGCACTCCACCTCGCACTCGCCGTCCACGAGAATGTGAAACAGCACGATGCACTCGGCCTGCGGGACCATGGCCGACGCCAGCTTGTCGGGGATGGGCGACTCGATCGCCCAGGGCGACGAGAAATCTGCCGTGAAGAATACGGCGCCCGACAGGCGCACGACGCGAAGGACGTCCGACAGCACATCCATCCTGGGTCTTCCGGGTCGCCGGGGCGGCGGTCAAGGATTCCAGAGTCTCAATCAAGGCGTCAAGCGGATCCGGTGCCTCGGTCAAGAAGCGCGGCGTGCCAGTCATTGGTTCGCACCAGCACTGCGCGCAGCATGGTCGCGTCCGTTGCGAAAGGAGCAACCGTGCCGCTGATGACACCCGATCCCACGTTCTATCCCTCGCCGGCGATGGCCGCACAGGCGCAGCCGGAGACGCTCGCATACCTTGCGCTGATCCACCCCGAGGGCGGCCGCGATGCCATTGGCGTCGTGGATCTCGATCCAGCATCGACGAGTTACGGCCGCTTCGTCGGGCGGACCGACATGCCGCATGCGGGCGACGAGCTGCATCACTTTGGCTGGAACGCCTGCAGCTCGTGCCTGTGCCCGTACGCACCACACCCGCACATGGAACGGCGGTATCTCGTCGTGCCGGGCATCAACTCCTCGCGCATTCACGTGCTCGATACGAAACCGGATCGACGCGAGCCGCGGATTGTGAAGGTCATCGAGCCCGAGACGCTGGCCGGGCGCACCGGGTACGCCGCGCCGCACACGGTGCATTGTGGACCGGACGGCATCTTCATGAGCGCGCTCGGAGCGCCGGATGGCAATGGGCCGGGAGGCATCTTCATCCTGGATCCGGAGACCTTCGACATCCGCGGACGATGGGAGCTCGATCGTGGACCGCAGGAGCTCGCGTATGACGTCTGGTGGCATCTCGGGCTGGACACGATGGTCACGAGCACGTGGGGCACGCCCAACATGGTGAAGGCGGGCGTGAATCCGGAGCTCCTGCTCGGCGGTCAGTACGGCAGCACGCTGCACGTGTGGGATTTGCGCCGGCGGCGCCACGTGCAGGAACTGGACCTTGGCGCCGAGCAGCAGATGGTGCTGGAGCTGCGGCCGGCTCACGATCCGGCCCGCGCCTACGGCTTCGCCGGCGTCGTGATCTCTCTGAAGGACCTCTCGTCGTCGATCTGGCTGTGGTATCGCGATACGACCGGGAAACGCTCGAACGGATCGAGCGGCGAATGGGCCGTCAGGAAAGTGATTGAAATTCCCGCCGAGCCCGCCGATCCGCGGATGCTACCACCGCTGCTTCAAGGGTTCGGTGCAGTGGCGCCGCTCGTCACCGACATCAACCTGTCGCTCGACGATCGCTTTCTGTACGTGTCGTGCTGGGGCTCGGGCGAGTTCATTCAATACGACGTGAGTGACCCGTTCAATCCGAAGAAGGTCAGCTCCGTCCGGCTC
>JBKPMA010000655.1:0-2919 GCA_046731935.1 Acidobacteriota bacterium | reverse complement strand
TCGTTGGCGCCGCCGCCAGGAACGAAGTTGATTCTGTCACCGGCCAACCGGATCTATCTGGACATGAAGTACGACGCTGACGCGGTGCTCGGCCAGGACTGGGCCGGCAAAATCGACGTCAATGTTCCGTACGACTGGGATCCCGCGGCGCACTTGAAGGTGCCGGAATCGTCGATTCTGGGTGTCGAGACGGCGATCTGGTCAGAGACACCGGCCAACATCCGCGACCTGGAATTCATGGCGTTTCCGCGACTGCCGGCGGTGGCGGAGCTTGGCTGGACGGCACAGTCCAGCCGTGACTGGAACGACTTCAAAGTACGACTCGGAGGACAGGCACGACGATGGTCAGCATTGGGGATCAACGCGTACTGGTCGCCGAAGATCGATTGGCAGCGGTAAAATCGGCCGGCGTTCGGGCGCCGGACGCCGCCGCGCCATCGTCTTCACGTCAGCGGCTCGACACCATCGACCTCGTCCGCGGCGCGGTGATGGTGCTCATGGTGCTCGATCACACGCGCGACTTCGTTCACACGGGCGGATTCTTCATGGATCCGACCAACGCCGACGCCTCCACGCCCATCCTGTATCTGACGCGATGGGTGACGCACCTGTGCGCTCCAACGTTCGTGCTGCTGGCGGGACTCGGCATCGGCCTGCGCCGGTTGCGCGGCAGCCCTGTTCGTGATCTTTCAAGGTTCTGTCTGACGCGCGGTCTGTGGCTGATGGCGATGGAGCTGCTGGTCGTTCATCCGCTGTCCTGGTGGAACGTAGAAATCGCGTTCCTCGCGCATTTGCAGGTGATCTGGGCGATTGGCGTGTCGATGGTCGTGATGAGCGCGCTCGTGTACCTTCCCGTGCGAACGACCACGATCCTTGGCGCCGTCATCGTCCTCGGCCACAACGCGCTCGATGCCGTGCAGGTGCCGCGGTGGTTCGGACCAACGGACCCTCTCCCGAGTGTTGCCGGCAAACTCTGGATGATGCTGCATCAGGGCGGATTCTTCCCGATCGATGGGTTTCCGAGTCCTGTCGTCTGGGCGCACTATCCCGTCGTTCCGTGGATCGGGATCATGGCTGTCGGGTACGGCCTGTCGCAGGTGTACGCGTGGCCGGCGGACGCGCGCCGCCGATTCCTCATACGATCCGCCGCTGCAATGGCGATCGCCTTCGTTGTCATTCGTGCGACGAACCTGTACGGCGACCCGTCACCGTGGGCTCCGCGGGCCGAGACCGTTCGCACGCTGATGTCCTTCTTCAGCGTGTCGAAGTACCCGCCCTCGCTGCTGTACGCGCTGGCGACGCTCGTGCCCGCGATGCTGACGCTGGGGCTGTGGGACGGGCGTCAGTTCTCGCGCGGCGTCCCGGGCGCGCTCGTGACGTTTGGACGCGTGCCGTTCTTCTTCTATCTGCTGCAGTGGCCGACCGCGCATGGTGCCGGGTTCCTTGTGACGGCGCTGCAGGGCAAAGACACCAGTCTGTACTTCATGAACGTGCTTCAGCTGTTTGCGCTCCGCTCGATCCCCGACTACGGCGGACCGCTGTGGGTGGCGTACCTGTGTTGGATCCTGGGCGTCTTCCTGCTGTATTGGCCGTGCCGCTGGTTCGCCGGCGTGAAGGCGCGCCGGAAGGAGTGGTGGCTCAGTTATCTCTGAGGTCGGCAATGACGATTCCAGATTGACGATTGCCGATTACGAACGACCAATTGCCAACTACCAGACCCGGCACGCGTTTTCGCCGCGCACCATCGGTTGTCCCGCCTTGCAGCTGAAAGCGTCCCAGAACTCCGGCATGTTGGTGACCGCGCCAATGAGCCGGAACTTGCCAGGCGAGTGCGGATCCGTATCGACCAGGATGCGCGAGTACTCGTCGGTCACGTTCTCGCACCGGCTGACGGCGTACCCGAGGAAGAATCGCTGCTCGGGTGTGAAGCCGTCGATGACCGCCGGCGTCTTGCCCGCCAGCGATTTCTTATACGCGCCGAGTGCCACGCGCACGCCGCCATTGTCGGCCGTGTTCTCGCCCAATGTGAGCTTGCCCTTGAGAAAGATCGGCTGCCCCGCGGCATCGTTCACCGGACTGTACCCGCTGTACTGCTTGTCGATGCAGGCCGCCCGCGACTCGAACGCCTTGCCGTCGGATTCCGTCCACCAGTCGGTCAGATTGCCGTCGGCGTCGAACTTCCGCCCTTCGTCGTCGAAGCCGTGTGTCAGCTCGTGGCCCACGACCCGGCCGATCGCGCCATAGCTATACGCATCGTCTGCCGTCAGATCGAACATGGGCGACTGCAGGATGCCGGCGGGGAACACGATTTCATTCGCCTGCGGGTCGTAGTAGGCATTGACGGTGGGCGGCGTCATGTCCCACTCGGTGCGGTCGAGAGGCTTGCCGATTTTTGCCCATTCACGTGCCGACTCGAACTGCGCGCTGTGTACGGTATTCCCCAGATAGTCGTCACGGCCGATTGCGACGCTACTGTAGTCGCGCCATGACTCGGGGAAGCCGAGTTTTGCCGTACGAATCTTGTGCAGCTTGGTCAGCGCCTTTTGGCGGGTCGCGTCAGACATCCACTCGACCTGCTTGATACTGTCTTCGAGCGCCGAGAGCACGTTGTTCACCAGCTCCCGCATCTTCTGTTTGCCGTCGGGCCCGAAGTAGCGCTCGACGAAGAGGCGTCCCGCCGCTTCGCCAAGGTCACGATCCACGGCCCGCACGCACACCTTCCAGCGCACCTCTCGCGCCTTCGCTCCCCGCATGTACTGCCCGTTGAAACGGAAGTCCTCTTCGACGAATGCGGTGGACAGCCGCGGCGCCGCCCAGCGGATGACGCGCCACCGCAGGTACGTCTTGAGATCATCCATCGGCGTCCGATCGACGAGTGCGCTGGCGTCTTTGAAGAAGTCGGGGGTCGCGGTGTTGACG
>JBKPMA010000654.1:0-6417 GCA_046731935.1 Acidobacteriota bacterium | reverse complement strand
GGTCACCTACGAGTATGGCAACGCCTTCCTGATCGTCGCGGGGCTCCTGAACATGCTCGTCGTCGTGGACGCGTGGGATATCGCGCTGGGCCGCAAGTAGGCGCGAGCTGACCATGCACAGCCACCTGCTGCTTCTGCTCCTGTTCTCATTCTTCGTCTCACTGATCTTCGCGGTGCTGATGCGCGATGATGCGCGCGAGCAGCTGCGGTTCGGGGGACTGCTCTTCGGTGGATTCATTGCAAGCGCGATTGTCCTCGGCTGGGTGATGTACGTCTTCCCGCTCTAGCACGCCGCGCCCGCACTCGTTGCACGCTCTCCCACATGCCCAGCGCTCCACAATCTGACGGCCGCACTCTCGCTCCACCGCATTGGCTGTGGACCTGGGGACCAGCACTCTTCTATGCGGCGACGCTCTTCACGCTGTCGTCGTTCAGCGCGCTGCCATCGGCGCCGATGGGGGTCAGCGACAAGGTCGAACACTTCACGGCCTATGGCGGCTTCGCGCTGACGCTGCTGTGGGGACTCTCGGGTGGACGCCTCTCGACGGTGTCGTGGCGCGCGGCGCTCGGCGCTACGGCGATTGCGTCGCTGTACGGCGTGACCGACGAGCTCCACCAGTATTTCGTTCCTGGGCGCTCGTGCGATGTGCACGACTGGTTCGCGGACACCTCCGGGGCAGCGATCGCCGTGATCCTGGGCCTCGCCCTCACCAGCCTCGTGCGCCGGCCGAGGGCGGACTAGAATCTAGCGATCATGGGCGACATGCATTCGGCCGGGCGTCGCATCCGCGTGGCTGTCGTGGTGGCGCGCTTCAACGACTTCGTGACCGAACGCCTGCTGACCGGCGCGCAACAGGCATTGCGTGAGGCCGGGGTGGCCGAGCGCGATGTCACCGTCGTGCGGGTGCCCGGCGCGTACGAGATACCGATGGCCGCGCAACGCGCGGCCGAGACGGATCGTTTCGACGCGGTGGTCTGTCTGGGCTGTCTCATCCGCGGAGCGACTCCACATTTCGAATACATCGCGTCGGCGGTCGCACATGGGTTGCAGACCGTGGCGTCGCACACCGGCGTACCACTCAGTTTCGGCGTGCTCACCACGAACTCCGCGGAAGAGGCGCTGGAGCGCTCCGTCGACGGGCCGACGAACAAGGGATACGAGGCGGCAACGGCGGCGCTCGACATGGCCGCCGTCTACCGGAGTCTCTCGCACGGAGAGCCCACGTGAGTCAGCCGGCCTCGGGCTGGGCGGCGGACCGCAGCCGCGGGCGCGAAGCGGCGCTCCAGATGCTGTACCAGGGTGAGATCGGCAAGCTCACGCCGCCGCTGGTTCGAACGATCTTCTGGCAGGTGCAGGAGGATCCCGGCGAACCGGTGCGCGCGTTCGCCGAACGGCTCGCGGAAGGCGTGACCGGTGCGCTCGAGCGGCTCGACCCGCTCATCGAGGCGCATTCCGCGAACTGGCGCCTTTCGCGGATGCCCGTGCTCGACCGTCTCGTGTTGCGCCTCGCGGTGTACGAGTTTCTCCACGAACCAGAGACGCCGCGTCCTGTCGTGATTGACGAGGCCGTGGAACTGGCGAAGCGATACAGCACACCGGACGCAGGCCGCTTCGTCAATGGCGTGCTCGACGCCATCCGCCGCGATCTCGAGCAGGAGACGCCGCCGACGCCATGACGCAGGAAGACGAACAGATCACGCAGCGCCGCGCCCACCTTGCCGCCATCGAGGCGCTCGGCGTCCCCGCGTACCCGCAGCGGTTCACGCCCACCGACACCATCAGCGCACTCGTGGATGCGCATGAAGCGAAAACATCGGAGGAGCTGACCGCCACACGTGTCGAGACCGTGACGGCTGGCCGCATTCTCGCGATTCGGAGTTTCGGCAAGGCCAGCTTCCTCGTGCTGTCGGACGGCCGGCGGCGCATCCAGGCCTATCTGCGCCGCGATGCCCTCTCGCCACACGACAACGAGCTTGCGGCGTTGCTGGACTTCGGCGACCACGTTGGAGTGGCGGGCCATCTGTTCAGGACGAAGACCAACGAGCTGACGATCTGGGCCAGCCGGATCGAATTCCTCGGCAAGTGCCACCTGCCGCTGCCCGAGAAGTGGCACGGGCTCACCGACGTGGAGATCCGGTACCGCCAGCGGTATCTCGATCTCATCGTAAATCCCGAGTCCCGGCGTGTGCTCGAGGTCCGCGGACGAACCATTGCGGCGATTCGCCGATTCCTCGACGAGCGCGGCTATCTCGAGGTGGAAACACCGGTGATGCAGCCCATCGCCGGCGGAGCGATGGCACGCCCGTTCGTCACGCACCACAACACGCTCGACATGGACCTGTACCTCCGTATCGCGCCGGAGCTGTATCTGAAGCGGTTGTCGGTCGGCGGCATCGCGCGCGTTTACGAGATCGCGCGCAACTTCCGGAACGAGGGCATCTCGACGCAGCACAACCCTGAGTTCACGATGCTTGAGTTCTATCAGGCATACGCGGACTATCACGACCTGATGGCGATGACTGAAGACATGTTCGCGTTCGTCGCGGAGCAGGCCGTCGGCACGATCGAGGTGCCGTACGGGGAGCACACGATCTCGTTCGCGGCGCCGTTCCGACGTGTCTCGCTGCGGCACCGCGCGGCGGAAGCGGCGTCCGCCAGACTCGAGACCCACGTGTCGGCAGACGATCTCAGGAACGCGGCCACCGCGGCGGCCATCGCGCAGAAGCTCGAGATCCACAGTGCGCCGGGTACGGGTGCCGGCAAGCTCGCAATGGAGATCTTCGAGGCGCTCTGTGAGGACGAACTCGTCCAGCCGACCTTCGTGTACGACTTTCCGACGGAGGTTTCGCCGCTCTCGAAGCAGAAGGCGGACGATCCCGACACTGTCGAACGGTTCGAGCTCTACCTGGCGGCCTTCGAGGTCGCGAACGGGTTCAGCGAACTCAACGATCCGCTCGAACAGCGCCGCCGCTTCGAACAACAGCTCGAAGAGAAGCGAAAAGGCGACGCCGAAGCGCACGCGATGGACGAAGACTACATCCGCGCGCTCGAGTACGGACTGCCGCCGACAGGCGGGGAAGGCGTCGGTATCGATCGCCTCGTCATGGTGTTGACCAACAGTCCATCGATCCGGGACGTGATTGCGTTTCCGCATATGCGGAGGAGAGAGTAGGGTTCAGGCTACGGACTACAGGCTACAGGCTACGGGCGGGCTACACGCTACGGGCCACGGACTACAGGCTGTAGGCGCTACGCCGCGGTACCGTCACCAGGATCACGGCTCCAGGCGGCCAAGAGCTTCGATCAACTTCTGCAACGCGCGGACCACGGGTTCACAGCAGCTTTTGCAGGCGTCATGGCTCGTACGATCGAACAAGCCGACTTCTCGGCAGAACGCGATCAGGTAGTCAACCTCGGAGGCCGAGCCAAGGGCGATATCCAGAAAGCGGACGTAGTCGCCTTTGCTTCGGCGGGCACAGCCTTCCGCAATATTTGCAGGAACTGACACAGCCGCGCGGCAAAGCTGTGAACGAAGGTCGCGCTCGCTCGATGGAAATGCCTGGGTGACTCGATGGACGGACACTGCGAGACTGTGCGCAAGGTGGAACGCTTTGAGCTTCGTACGATCTCGAGCCATGCCCAGGCTTCATCAACGAGCATGCCACTGTCGCCAAGAATCCAGCTGCAGCCTGTCGCCTATAGCCTGCACCCTGTAGCCTGCAGCCTATAGCCTGTAGTCTTGAGCCTGATATGCCTTTCGAACTCGCCATCGCGTGGCGCTACCTGCTGGCCAAACGGAAGCAGGCGTTCATCTCACTGATCTCGCTCATTTCGACGCTGGGTGTCGCGGTGGGCGTGACGGCGCTCATCATCGCGCTGGCGCTCATGACGGGACTGCAGGGCGAGCTGCGCGACCGCATCCTCGGTTCGCAGCCGCACATCTACGTCTGGAAGACCGGCGGCATCGTCGACTATCACGCCGAGACCGCGAAGCTCGCGGCGCTGCCGGGCGTCAGAGGTGCGGCACCGGCGCTGCTCGGCAAAGGGCTACTGCGGGCGGAGGCCGGCGCCGACCCCGCCTTCATCCAACTGAAAGGAATCGACCCCGCGCTCGAAGGGAACGTGACCGATCTCGGTCGCTCGATGGTCAAAGGGACCGTGGCGGCTCTCGCGGCGGACGATCCGGATAAGCCCGCGGGCATCCTCATCGGGACCGATCTGGCGTCCCAGCTTCGGCTGCAGGTGGGCGACGATGTGACGCTGGTCACGCCGGAGGGGACGCTGTCACCGATGGGACTCATCCCGCGTTCGCGGCGCCTGCATGTCGTCGGTGTGTTCAAGCTGGGTCTCTACGAGCTCGATTCGAGCTTCGCGTTCATCTCGCTCGCGACAGCCGAACGCATCTTCAACGCGGACCGCCCCGCGCTCATCGAGCTCAAGGTCGCCGATCTCTATCAGGCGCCGGCCATCGCGAACCAGATTCCCGAGCAGCTCGGACGGCAGTACATCACCGAGGACTGGTCCGACATGAACCGGTCGTTGTTCTCGGCGTTGTGGCTCGAGAAAATGGCGATCTCGATCACAATCGGCCTGATCGTCGCGGTGGCCGCGCTCAACATCATCGCGTCGCTGGTGCTGCTGGTGATGGAGAAGAGCCGTGACATCGCGATCCTCAAGACGATGGGCGCGTCGAGCCGCAGCATCATGTTCATCTTCATGGCGCAGGGGCTCATCATCGGTCTCGTCGGCACCTGCGCGGGCTCGGTACTCGGCCTGTCACTGTCGTACATCTGCGACCGCTATCAACTCATTCGCGTCCCGACCGACGTCTACCAGATCTCGCATGTGCCGTTCCGCGTGCTGCCGCTCGACTTCACCATCGTCGTGCTCGCGGCGATCGTGATCTGTTTCTTCGCGACCATTTACCCGTCGCGACAGGCGGCGAAGCTTGATCCGGTGCAGGCGCTGCGATTCGAGTGAGCGTGGACGGCGACAGGCCGCTGGCTGCGGGCTGCAGGCCTCGTTTGGCGGCAGCCGGTGTAGCCAGACACAGCCTGTAGCCTGTAGCCTGTAGCCTGCAGCCTGTAGGCTGTAGGCCGCAGCCAGTCCGTATGACTTTCCTCTCCGCCCTCGCCCTCAACAAGCGCTACCAGGTTGGCCGCCAGACGATCCACGTGCTGCGCGATCTGGATCTGTCCGTCGAGGCCGGACAGATGGTGGCGATTATTGGCGCGTCCGGGGTAGGGAAGAGCACGCTGCTGCATCTGCTCGGCGGCCTGGACCGCGCCGAGTCCGGCGCGATCCGGATTGGCGACGAGGACGTCACGGCCCTGGCGGATGCCGCGCTCGTCGCCTTCAGGAACCAGCATGTGGGCTTCGTCTTTCAGTTTCATCATCTGCTGCCGGAGTTCACCGCCGTCGAGAACGCCGAGATGCCGCTTCGGATCGCGCGTATGCCACCGCGCGAGGCGCGGCCGCGCGCCGAGGCGCTGCTGCAGCGCGTTGGGCTTGGCGAACGGCTGGCGCATCGGCCCGGCATGCTGTCCGGCGGCGAACAGCAGCGTGTCGCGGTGGCGCGCGCGCTCGTCACCCAGCCGCGGCTCCTGCTGGCGGACGAACCGACGGGCGATCTGGACGAGGACACCGCCGACGCCTTGCATCGCCTGCTGCGTGAGATGCACGGCGAGTTCGGGCTGACATCCGTCATTGCCACGCACAATCCGCGGCTGGCGGGGGCGTGCGATCGCGTGCTGCGGCTCGAGGGCGGAAAGCTATCTGAAGGCTAGGTACGGTCTACCGTCTGCGGTCTACGGTCTTCAGTCGTTCGCAGAGACTGCAGACTGAGGACCGGCGACAGTGCCGCCGTGTGCCGTGTGCCGTGTGACGTGTGCCGTGCGCCTCGAGCCATGTGCCACGGCCGGGGTACAGGCACGAGACGGGGTGACTGACTCCGGCGCCACATCGTGCACGGAGACTGCAGACTGAGGACCGCAGACTGGGGACCGCAGACTGGCCAAGCGAGTCCTCGAAGCCGCCGCCTCTGAAGGCCATCGTCTTCATCATTACTACGGAGGACCGCTCGCCGCGGCCGACACGCGTGGTCATCGTGGTGGCGCGGCCGCATGACGCCGGCCCGCAACGGTTACGACGCGGCGAAGGCGGCGCTCGAGATGGTGGCCGTGGTCGGGGCACTGCGCGACGCCGAATCGTCGGGGCCGTAATCGTGCGAGAGGCGCTATTTCTTTGGGAGTCAGTGACCTATGCCTTATAATGAATTCACGTGTATTGCGGTGCCACGCAAGACCCGATATCCCTAACGTCAGGTTGACCGGATGTTTGAGCGGTACACCGAGAGGGCACGACGAGTTCTCTTCTTCGCCCGGTACGAGGCCAGTCAGCTCGGGAGTGTGTCGATT
>JBKPMA010000653.1:0-9622 GCA_046731935.1 Acidobacteriota bacterium | reverse complement strand
CCGACAATCAGGTCCGAGCACTCCCACGACCGTCGAGGGCGTGCCATTGATCCGAATCGCTCGCCCAATGATGGTCGTGTCGCCCGCGTAGCGGCGCATCCAGGTGTCGTGGGCGAGAAGCGTTACCGATGGCGCTCCCTGACGATCGTCAGCACGCTCGAAGCTGCGACCGATCACCGGCGTGTGGCCGAGCAGTCCGAACGTGTTGGCGGAGACGTAAGCGCCCTCGAGATGTTCCGGCGCGGCACCATCGTCCGCGAGGCTCATTGAGCCGTCGCTGTATGCCGCAACCTCGATGACGTCAGACGCGCCACGCCACGACAGATAGTCGGAATAGGAGAGGCCGCGATACTCCTCCGGGCCACGGAGGGGCGGCCCGTGTCGTTCGGCGGTGCCGATCGCCACGATCTCATCAGGCGCTTCGAACGGCAGCGCGCGAAGCAGCACCGCGTTCACAATGCTGAAGACTGTTGCGGTCGCACCCATCCCCAGCGCGAGCGCCAGCACCGCACCGCCGGCGAATGCGCGCTCCGCCGCAAAGAGCCGTGCGGCGAATCGCGCGTCTTGAACAGCGTCTTGCAGCCATGGCCAGACCCACACGTCACGAGCCTGGTCGCGGGCGAGGAGCGCATTGCCGATGGCGCGCGAAGTGGCGCGCTCGATTGCGGTGGGATCCGTTCCGTCAGCCTGCAGTGCGGCGCGCGTGAGCTCGCGGTGGTGTTCGAGCTCCTCTTCGAGCTCGGCCTCGAGGCGGCGTTGTCGCAATACATACCAGAGGCGGCGCCAGAACTGTCGCATCGGGGTGCCTCACGTCGCTCGGAGCACTTTGTAGATCGCGCCCACGACGCGATCGAATTCCTCGTGCTCCAGCGCGAGTTGCCGTCGACCGCTTGGAGTGAGCGTATAGAACCGCGCTCGCCGATTGTTGTCTGAGGCGCCCCACTCCGCCTTGGCCCAGCCGCGAAGCATCAATCGCTGCAGCGCAGGGTAGAGCGAACTCTCGCCGACCCGAAGCACGTCGTCGGACAGTTCCTTCAGCTGCTGCGCGATGCCATAGCCATGCATTGGCTCCGATGCGAGCACCTTCAGAATGAGCAGATCGAGCGTGCCGGGGAGGAGTTCTGATTGGTTTACGGTTCCCATCGTCTATCGATGGGAGAGAGTGCCCGAATCAGCGACAACTGTCAAGCTCCGGGTCTGACGCATATCCTGCCCGAGGATTTCCTCGACGCGCACGTGCGAACTGACTTGACACCAATCAGGATCGATTGGACTACGGGGCGGAGAGGAATCGCAGGATCTCGTGCATGACACGAGCACTCTGGTCGGTCTGGAAAAGAAACTGCGCGTGCGCGGAGCCATCCAGAACGATCAGGTCTTTCGGTCCTCGAGCGTTCTCGTATTGAGCGCGAATGCGTGGAAGCCGCGGACCGGCATCATTGGCGTCATCGCGGGCCACAATGAACAACGCGCGCGATTTCAACTGTTCTGCCGAGAGGCTCGGCGCAGCACCAAGAAAGACGATGCGGTCGATCGTTCCCGGGGCCGACCTGATGGACGCATCGCCAGCGGCTGCGGCGCCGAAGCTGCCTCCAACGACCGACACGGTCTTGGCACCGTGCGTTTTCAAATAGCGGACTGCAGCGAGTACGTCCTGCTCAAAGGGCGCGTGATCGAAATCGTCCTGGCCTGGACCGGTGGAGCAGCCGACTCCGCGGAAGTCGATTGCCAGAACCTGAAATCCTTCTGACACGAGGACGCTCGCCTGGACCCGCCAGCTCTCCTTGGTGAATCTGCCGCCGTGAGCCAACACAACCGAACGAGTGGCTGTGCCATAGAGATCCGCGCACACCCGTCCGCCATCGTCGGCTGGAAAGGAGATGCGCTCCTGTGCCGAGGCGACTGTGGCGACCGCGAGCGCGAGGAGTACCGTGTGCAGCAAGCCCCGTGTGCGAACCGCGAGCGGAGCGACCCTGATTCTGTTTGTGAACAATGTCGCGGCCTTGCGAAACCCTATCATCACTGGTGATTGAACGGAGCCAGTGGATATACGGAAGCTTCGCTCAGGCACGGAGGGTCTCGTCACTGATAGCCGACCAATGCTGTAGAGTGCACCGATGCGAGCTGCCGCGCGTTGAGTGCCGCCCCCGCGCCAGCGGCGATTCACGCGGAACCTATCCAGGAATCCAGGTCCCAAGGCCTCGTCAGAACCCTCGGGCTGTGGGATGTCACATCGATCACGGCAGGAACGATCCTGGGCTCCGCCATCTTTGTCGCGGCAGCGTTTGTCCCGCGAGCGGTCCCGCACCCCACCCTGGCGCTGCTCCTCTGGGTGGCGGGCGGCCTGATCGCGATCGCCGGCGCGCTGACCTACGCCGAACTGGGCACGATGTTCCCGGAGCCTGGCGGGCAATACCAGTACCTCAAACAGGCGTTCGGCCCGCTGTGGGGCTTTCTCTTCGGGTGGACCTCGCTGCTGGCGGTGCAGGCAGGAGCAAACGCGTACCTCGGCGTGGCGTTCGGAGAGTATCTCGGAGCGTTCGTGCCCTTCTTCTCCTCGACGCATTCGATCGCGTCGATTCCGGTAGGACCATGGACGTGGGAGCCGAACACCGCGCAACTCGCGGGAGTGTCGGCAATCGCGGCGTTGTCGACGGTGAACTACTTTGGTACCCGGAGCGGCGCGAGGGTGCAGGGGGCGTTGACCGCCATAAAACTTCTGTCCGTTGCAGGCCTGATCGGATTCGGTCTGGTCGCGCCTGCCAAGGTCTCGCCTGATTGGACCGCACCGCTGCCGCCCGGCCACCTGCTGACGGCCGTGGGGCTCGCGATCGTGGTGGTTCTCGGCAACTTCGACGGCTGGTATCAGGCGACGCTCTCCGCCGGCGAGATCACACGTCCCGAACGCAATCTGCCGCTCGGAATGATCGGTGGCACGATGTTGGTTGGTGTGGTGTACCTACTGGTGAACCTGGTGTACTTCCGGGCCCTGCCATTGTCAGAGATCGGCGTCTCGACGCGGATCGGAGAGGCGGCGACGACGGCGCTACTCGGTCCTGGTGCCGGCCGCCTGCTGGCGGCGGCGGTGCTGGTCTCGGTATTCGGCTGCCTCTCGTCGGCAATCATCGGCGCCTCGCGACTGGGCCTGCCGATGTCAGAGGACGCGCCCGCCTTTCGGTGGATGTCCCGGATACATCCCCGATACAAGACGCCGACAGCCGGGATCATCACTCTCTGCATCTGGTCGATGTTGCTCGTCCTGTCGGGCAGCTACGAACAGCTGTTTCGGTACTCCTTGTTCGCGAGCATCATCTTTCACGTGATCACGGGCCTGGCGCTGTTCCATCTCCGACGACATCGTCCGGACATGCCGAGACCGTATCGCGTCATTGGATATCCCTGGGTGCCGGGGCTGTTCGTAGTGGCAATGACGGGACTGGTCCTGAACACCTTCTATGAGCGGCCGGTGCAATCGCTCTTCGGGGTAGGACTCGTCGCGCTCGGCGTGCCGTTCTTTCGATGGCATCGCGTGTCAGAAGCGGATTGAGCATGCGCGGCGAGTCCCGATCAGCCGCGGATCCGGTCTCTCACGCTCTGGCATTCCTGCACGAGGACGTCACGGATCACCTGCGGTGGGGAGCGGGTCGGCGCAACGCGCTCATCGGTCAACACGGTGTGGCCGCAGACGGCTTGTTCTCCGTCGCCGCCGCGGGCGCCACAGACGACGACACTGATGCGCGCCAGTCTGATGGCGTACGCGCACATGATGCAGGGTTCGACGCTCGTGTAGAGCGTGCAGCCCGTCAGATCGCGGGAACGTCGCTGGGCAAACGCGAGGCGCAGCGCCTCCATTTCCGCGTGAGCCGTCGCATCATGGCGGGCACGCACCGTTTCGACGCCTTCGGACACGAGCGCGTCGCCGTCGACAATCAGTGAGCCGACCGGAGTGTCGCCACTCTCGATGGCTTGCAGCGCGAGCTCGATGCACCGGCGCATGTGCCGCTCGTGTGGTGACGGGTTACTCATGAAGCGGCTTTCTCCCCGCAGCCCAACGCTGAGTGCAGTGACTTGTATGGAGGTCCCTGCGTGTTCGGACCTCGGACGACTGCACTCACGCAGCCGTCAGCAGTTGCGGGCCGTCGCTGGTGATCACCACGGTGTTCTCGTAGTGCGCCGCGGCGCTGCCGTCGCGCGTGCGGATGGTCCACCCATCCCGCCCGGTCACGACCCTGCCCGATCCATCACAGATGATTGGCTCGATCGCGACGACCAGGCCTTCGGTCAACACGTCCTTCCGGGTGACGTCGTAATAGTTGGGAACCGTTGGCCATTCGTGGATCGTGCGGCCGATCCCGTGACCGGATAAATCGGGAACGACGGCGAACCCGTTGCGGCGCACTTCGCGCTCGATGGCCCGGCTGACCTCGCGAACCAGGCGACCGGGACGCGCCACCTCGAGGCCCTTCAGAAACGCCGTCCGTGCGCAGTCGCGCAGGCGATAGGCCCTCGCCGACGCGGCAGGCAATACGACGGTCCGGGCGGCGTCGGCCATGTAGCCGTCCTTCTCGACCGTCACGTCCAATTTGACGACGTCGCCGCGCCGAAGCCGGCGGGACCCGGGGATGCCGTGGACGACTTCCTCGTTGACGCTGATCAGGACTGTGCCGGGAAACCGGTAGACCAGAGCTGGCGCCGAGCGTGCGCCGTGGTGCCGGAAGATCTCCGCCGCGAGTTGATCGAGCTCACCAGTCGTCACACCAGGCGTTGCGGCGCTCTCCAGCGCTTCGAGCGTGACCCGGACAACGTCGCCGGCGGCCCGCAGCCCGTTCCATTCAGCTTCGCACGTGATGGACATGGTGCGATGTTAGCGCAGTGTCGCTGCGAAGCCCGCCCATATGCCGTCGGTGAGCTGGGTGCGGCAGTGTGTGGCTAGAGGTCTCGAAAATGAGCGTGTCCCGTCCTATCTGTCGCCAGAGTCGATTCCATCGCCTCAACAGAGACATCGGCCGGCACCTTGCAGAGGCGCAGTGTGTCACGAGCGATAAGGGCGGCGCTTCGCGTCGAGGCGCCGCGAACAACGCGAGGCGCTCGGAGAGTGAGAGGCATGACGACAGCAGGCAAACCTTCTGACGAGTCGCATCGGAGGACAAGCATCAACGCGGGCGACCCGGACGGCCGCAAGGGAGCCATGGAAGACGGCCGGCCAGGCACGACCGATGGCGCCCCGGGATTGGATGACAATGGGCTGCCCAACGACGAAGTGAAGATCACCGAAGACTCGGTTGGCGCCCGGGAAGACGAATCCCAGGGATGACCGATCCATCTTCACGTTGAGACCGCACGTCAACGTGCCGAAGAAGGAAGTAGTAAAGGCAGGATGGATCGAGAACGGGCGATCCGCTGACGCGAGCGTTAGGACGAGCTCGCGCGATCAGCCAGCCGATGGCGTTCCGGGGGCTGTTGCCGCCGACGATCTGTCTCCGAGGCTGGCAAGGGCAGCGAGGAGCCGCTCGACACGGGACCGACTTCTCGCGAGCTGATCCTCGATGGCCTGCCGCACGTCAGCGGAGATTGAACTTTTTGCAATCCTTGGGAGCGCCTTGGTCAATTGCTTCTCGACGTCCAGGGCGTCGCGCAACTGATCCACGCATGACTCGCGCGAGACCGGCTCGTTCCCCGATTCACAGGTGCCGAACCATCGTGCACAGGCCGGATTGCCCACCATACGTCCGTGACAATTGCAAGAGTGTGGCCGTCCTGCCTTGGTCAACAGTGACAAGCTGAACGGTGGGCTGGCGCAAGCACTGCCGATCACAGCACTGGCTCTGTGCGTGGCGATCCGCCCTCAATGTATTCCGATATCATCGATCACGTTCCCTCCGCTCTCACTCCCGGCCGCTCGTCCCTAGGTCCGTTGTTCGTCCCACCTGGCGTGCCACGCGCCGGAACCTCCACATCCGGTCGAACGTCCTTTATGTCAGTTACTGAGGGGAGACGCGTGAGCAAGCCGACCGATCTCGTTCAGGGGACCCTCGATCTTCTCATTCTCAAAGTGCTCGCACTCGAGGCCATGCACGGCTGGGCGATCGCCCTGCGGATTCGCCAGCTCTCGAACGACGTGCTGCAGGTCAGGCAGGGTGCTCTCTATCCGGCGCTGCACAAGTTGGAGCAGAACGGCTGGATCACCGCCAGGTGGGCCATCAGCGAGAACAACCGGCGCGCTCGCTATTACACCCTCACGAAGGCCGGTCGCGCAGCGCTCGAACAAGACGCGGCTCAATGGGAGCGTCTCGCCTCCGCCATCTCGCTGGTGATCCGGACGGTGTGAGGGAGCGAGACGTGCGCTGGCCAACGATTCTTCGTCTGCGCCTGCGTTCCCTCCTGCGCTGGCGCCGCCTCGACGACGAGCTTGCCGAGGAACTGCAGTATCACCTCGATCGTCAGGTCGAGGAGTTCGTCGCCGCCGGCATGCCGCCGCCGGCGGCGCGGCTTGCGGCGCTGCGCGCGATGGGCCGCTACGACCAGAACCGGGAGGAGTGTCGCGACATGCGCGGATGGACGCTCGCAGAGGCCATTGTCAGGGATGCCAGGTTTGCCGTCCGGCAGCTGCTGCGCAGTTCTGGATTCACCTTCACTGCCGTCCTCACACTCGCCCTCGGACTGAGCGCGAGCACGGCCATCTTCGCGTTCGTCGACGCGGCGCTGCTCAAGCCGCTACCGTACGCGGATCCCGCGCGTCTGCTGGGCGTCTACGAGCGGGTCGCGGAGTTTTCGCGCAGCAACCTGTCCTACCCCGACTATCTCGACTGGAAGCGGCTCAACACCGTGTTCTCGTCACTCGACGTCTACACTGGCATCGACCTCACTCTGAAAACGCGTGGCGGCGCGACGCAGGCGCGCGGCGGCCGGGTGAGCGATGGGTTCTTCCGGACGCTGGGCGTGCGTCCCGTCCTCGGCCGTGACTTCCCTCCAGGTGCCGATCTGCCATCGGGTCCGCGCCTCACGATCCTGAGCTACGCGACCTGGCAGGAGCGGTTCGGCGGCCGACCGGACGCCGTTGGGCGAGCGGTGACGCTGAACGATGCGCCCTACGAGATCATCGGCGTGCTGCCGCGCGATTTTCATTTCGTCCCGGTCGAGCCGGTCCAGTACTGGGTGACGCTGCATCCGGAGGGCGAGTGTGACCTGCGCCGCAGCTGCCATGGTCTCTACGGCGTCGGCCGGCTGAAAGACGGCGTGTCGATCGCCGCCGCCGAGGCCAACTTGGTCGCGATCGCATCCGATCTCGAGAAGACCTATCCCGACTCGAATCGGAGTCAAAGTGCCAGCGTCGCGCCGCTGGCGGCCGTGATCGTCGGCGACGTGCGCCCGATCCTGCTCGTCGTGCTGGCTGGCGCAGCGCTGCTCCTGCTCATCGCTGGCGTCAACGTCGCGAGCCTGATCCTCGTGCGGTCGGAGTATCGGCGACGGGAGCTTGCGGTGCGGCGAGCGCTCGGCGCCTCGAGTGGACGCCTGATACGGCAATTCCTGGTCGAGAGCATCGTGCTCGTGCTGGCGGCATCAGCGCTCGGTCTCGGCATGGCGCTCGTTGCGATGCAGCTGCTGATACGGCTCGTGCCTCAGGAGGTGCTGGCATCGCTGCCGTTCCTGCACGCGATAGGCCTCACTCCACGCGTGCTCGCGTTCACGGCGGTCGTGGGGCTTGGCGCCATCGCGCTGTTCACAATCACCACCGCTTCGCGGGCCGCGGCCGGCAGCGGGCAGGTTGCGCTCGGGGAAGGCAGCCGTAGCGTCGCCGGGAGGGTATGGCGACGCCTCGGCGCGCGTCTCGTCGTCGCCGAGCTGGCGATGGCCGTCGTGTTGCTCGTCGGCGCGGGCCTCCTCGGACGCAGCCTCTACCTGCTGCTCCAGGTGGATCTCGGTTTTCATCCCGACCGTCTCGTCGCTCTACAGGTTGCCGCACCGTTCGCCACGTACGACACGCCCGAGAAGGCGCTCGCTCTCAAGCGCCGCGTCGTCGAACGGGTCTCCGTGCTACCGGGCGTCCGGTCGGTTGCCGTGTCGAGCAGTCTGCCCATCGAGGGCTGGGGCAACACGATGTGGTTCCGCGTCATCGGACGCCCGTGGCACGGCGAACACAACGAGGTGCCGGTCCGCAGCATCAGTGCCGAGTACTTCGCGACGCTCGGCGCACGCATGGCTGCCGGCCGCGGCTTCACGGCCGCCGACGAACCAGGAGCGCCAACCGTCGCCATCATCAACCGGTCGATGGCTGCCGCCTACTTCCACGACGAAGACCCCATCGGTAAGCAGATCACGCCGCTGAGCACGCCGCCGAGACCGATCACTGTCGTGGGCGTTGTCGAAGACATCAAGGAAGGGCAGATCGATACCCAGAACCGCCCGGTGTTGTACCTCGCGTACGACCAGGCTGCGTTTCCCTACATGGCCCTCGTCGTACGCACGACGCTGGCCGAGGCGCCGCTCGTGAGGACGATGGAGACGGTGGTGCGGGAGCTGGACGCTGACGTCCTGCCGTTCGGCGGACAGAGCATGCGCGAGCGGATTGACCACTCGCCGGCCGCCTACATGCACCGCTCCCTTGCGTGGCTGGTCGGGGTGTTTGCCGTCCTCGCACTCGTCCTCGGCATTGTGGGACTCTATGCCGTGATCGCCTACTCGGTGAGCCGCCGTACGCGTGAGATCGGCGTCCGCGTCGCGCTCGGCGCCGAACGCCGGCGGATCTATCGGATGGTGCTCGCCGAGGCCTGGTGGCTGGCGGCCGTCGGAATCGTTCTGGGCATGGCCGCTGCGCTCGGGGTGACGCGCCTCATGCAGGGGCTGCTCTTCGGCGTGCACCCGTGGGATGTGCGGACGTTGATGGCGGTTGCGCTCGTGCTGCTTGGCGCGGCTCTCGGGGCGAGCTTCGTGCCCGCGCGGCGCGCGGCGTCGATCGAACCGGCGGAGGCGCTCAGGGCGGAGTAGTTCGTCGCGAATTCCGTCCACTCTGCCTTGCGGGATTCGTCGACGGCCAAGAACTCGCCGCTCAGTCTGAACGATGATTGCGTGATTCGATCAGATCAGCGATTTCGCGCCGCGCATGATCGCTCGCCGGCGGCCGGGTGGCAGATTCCGAACAAAACAGACCACGAGCTGGCGAATCATTTGCCAGGCTGGCAGATCGGTGTGCGGATCTGTCATCGTCTATTGGTGACTGTACAAATGCGCCCGATGAGAGACCTTCCGTCGCGGAGGGTTCTCGAGCTCGGTTATCATTTCTGTTCTGCACCAGACGTCGTGAACAGGCGGGCGCGGGGCGAGCTCAATCCTTGACCAACCGTCCGATGACAATCACCGAGCGGAATAACGTACGCGTCTCAGGGAAAGGCGACCAGCCGATCGTGTTCGCGCATGGCTTCGGATGCGATCAGAACATGTGGCGATTCATGGCGCCGTCTTTTGAAGACGCCTACAAGGTCGTGCTCTTCGATCATGTTGGAGTCGGGCGCTCGTCAGCCTCGGCCTATGACGAGGCGAAATACGCGACCCTGAACGGTTACGCAACCGACGTCGTCGAACTGTGCGAGGAGCTCGACCTTACACCTGTCTCTTATACACATCT